>CANNAV010000096.1 GCA_947502585.1 uncultured Pseudovibrio sp. | reverse complement strand
GGATCAGGGACTTCTCTCAGTAAAGCTCTCAGAGATTTTATCGGTTTCTTACAATAATTTGTCATGAAACCATAGATCCAGAATTCAAACAAAAAATCAATACGTTAATTAACATTAATAAATCGCCCTGAAGGGCTATGTTTCGTTTGAGTTTGATGCTGGCGTAGCCGTGCAATTTGACTGGAGCCACGAGATTGCCCGTCCGGGCGATCAAGACAGCCAGCCACAAGGCCAAACGGTTCGAGAGCCGTAAGCACAGGAAAATTTCGCCATGTCAGTGCTGCTCTGAGGACGTTGATTACAAAACACTGGGTGGCCTCGACAAAGCCCCTTCCAGCAGATGCTGACCGGGCGCCGGATCAAAGACAAGCGCAATCTTATGATTACAGGTCCCTCCGGGGTGGGCAAAACCTTGCTGGCCTGCGCTTTGGCGCAGGCCGCCTGCCGTGATGGCGTTACCGTGCTCTATAAACGTATGTCATGCCTCGTTGATGAACTTGAACGGGCCCATGGGGACGGGCGTTTTCGGCGCGTGTTTAAAACGCTAACGAAAACCCGGCTGCTTATCCTGGGTGGTTCGGGGCCGGACCGCCTCAACGCCCGCCGCGTCCAACTCCAGGGACAGAGTATGAGAAAACCCAAATTCAGAACATGTGGCGAAAGAACCTAAAACTGATAATCAAAACTCAGGCCTCGCAGTGGCTAATCAGGGGTAACTAGGTACTCTGGATTAGGCAGTTGAGGAGGGTAAACTAAAATATTTTTGCATTGCAGTAAATGACATTGACTAACGCGCTAATGCTTAGTTGGTTTTCTGAGGAGTGAATTCTGAGGTCTCACAGGCGCTGTCTGAATTGGTCTTCTTCAGGTAGGGTGATGTTGGATAAGGTGAGACTTCCAAATGGCGAACTCGCGTGATGGTGGGTGTGATTGCGGCTCTGTAGGTGCACGTTGGGCTAATGCGTCTGGTGATGCCGTTTGGGATGAGCCCGAGCGCCTTCATGTGCGTAAGAGTTTGATCCCGGAGGGGGATAACACCGCTTTTGAGCGGATCATGGGTGTTTCTGATATTTTCCCGATCAACTATCTGAGTCGTGGGGTTGCTGCCGCGCGGTCTGTCTGCAAGGTCCAGCTTTATCGGGGCGGACGTATTCCAGCAGGGGCAGGGTCTGGCTTTCTGGTTGGGCCGAACCTGCTTCTGACCAATAATCATGTGATCCGGTCACGGCAGTCCGCGACACAGGCCTTGGCAATTTTTCAGTATGAGATGGATGAGAATTTTTCGCCTGGGCAGTCTGTAGTGTTCTCAATTACAGACGAGATCTTCTTCACGAGCGAGAGTGACAAACTGGATTTCAGTTTTGTCTCTGTTGAAGAAAGGAATAGAGAGGCTAGGTCACTCTCCGATTTTGGTTTTCTTAGGCTGTTACCTCAATCTGGCAAGGCGGTGAAAGGTGAGGCTGTCTCAATCATTCATCACCCAAATGGCGGATTGAAGAGCCTTTCGCTTCGCAACAGTAAAATCCTGAGCGTTCATGATCACTTCATAACTTATTCAAGTGATACGTTGCCAGGCTCTTCAGGTGCGCCGGTTCTGAATGACCAATGGCTGCCAGTGGCTTTGCACCACCGCAGCATTCCCCATCCATCCAACCGAAACCGCTGGGTTGCGAATCGTGGTATCCGCATAAGTGCAATTCTTGCCGACGTGAAACTGCATGCGTCAAAGCGAAACCCCAATGCGTTGAGGATTGCCGAGCGTCTTGATTTATAACTATTTATCAATTTCAGTGTGCTAATCAAAGTATTGCGGTAATATACGTAGTTCAAAGTGACTATTGGGCATGATGTATATATCAATCCGCTTTTTCCAGAATTCTGCTAGATAGGCGTCCATAAACAGAAGAATGAATCTACATGACAGATCAATGCAAAGATCAGGCATTATAAGCAAAACTGTTTTTGGACTTTTAGGAAGCGTACTCTTTGGTGGTGCGGTTGCCGCACCAGTGTGTCCTACCGCAGACACGATAAAATCCGGAATGGTCCTCATAAACGGCAGTATTCCCGCACGCTTGCTTGTCCGCCTTGAGGAGGACGGACAGATTACTGAGCTGCATCTGAATGAGCAGTATGGTGTGGTGCGTGACCAGATACATGTGCATGAAAAGGGCTTGTTCCTTTCCTATGAACGCGAGGCTCACATCAATCGTACTTACGTACCAGATATCCCGTTTTCTGAGTTCTTTCCGCTTGAAGTTGGCAAGACCTGGACAGCATCCATCGATGTGTTTGAGAATGGAGATCTTGTACGAAGAGACGTGCCCTATAAGTTTTTCGTTGGTGAGCCTGATCGCTTACATATCGGCAACTGTGCCTACGATGTCCTTGATGTGACGCTTGAAACCGTCACAGCTGAAGGTGAGGATATTGTCACCAAATATGCCTACAGCCCTGAGCTTGGGACCATCCTTCGAGGGGAAGGTCAGCATCTCTGGACATCTGAAGATGGGGTGATGCAGTTTGACGAGCTGCGCGTTGTGCGCAACAAACTGGCGCATTAAAAAGGGGAGGCGTAAGCCTCCCCTTTTACATTTTTATGCCAGCACTTCGCGGCTGATAAGTTCCTTCATGATCTCTGAAGTACCACCGTAGATACGCTGGACGCGGGCGTCTGCGAAGGCGCGGGAAACGCCGTATTCTCTCATGTAACCGTAGCCGCCATGGAGCTGGAGGCAGCCGTCTGCAACGCGGCCCTGCATTTCTGTTGTGCCGAGTTTAGCCATGCTGACGGTGGTGTTATCGAGCTTACCTTCCAAAAACAGGCGGCAACATTCGTTAACGAACGCGCGGTGGGTGCGGATGTCGGTTGCCATTTCTGCCATTTTGAAGCGGGTGTTCTGAAGGGTAGCAACCGGGCGACCGAAGGCCTGACGCTCTTTGACATAATCAGCCGTCGTTGTCAGCACGCCTTCCGCACCGGCAACAGCGCCAACAGCGAGCGTAAGTCGTTCGCGTGGTAGCTCGTTCATCATGATATGGAAGCCTGCGTCCACTCTGCCGAGGCAAGCGCTGGTCGGGACGCGGAGGTCTTCGAAGAAAAGCTCAGATGTGTCTGAGGAATGCAAGCCGATCTTGTCGAGGTTCTTACCGCGTTTGAAGCCCGGATTGTCGGTATCGACGAGGAAAAGGCTGGTTCCTCTGGCACCGGAGACGTCCAGATTGGTGCGTGCTGCAACGATCACAACATCGGCGTGCTGGCCGTTGGTGATGAAGATCTTGCTGCCGTTGATGATGTAATCATTGCCGCCTTTGCGTGCGATTGTGCGGATACCCTGAAGATCAGAACCTGCTGCTGGTTCAGTCATCGCGATGGCGCCGACGCACTCGCCTGTCACCATCTTTGGCAGGTACTTCTGCTTCTGCTCTTCACTGCCGTGATTGAGGATATAAGGGGCAACAATGTTGGAATGCACGCTGAGAGAAACGCCCAGGCCGGAACAGTTAGCGCGGCTAAACTCTTCAATGATAACCATGGAAAAGAGGAAGTTGGTGCCGAAACCGCTGTACTCTTCCGGGATATCTACGCAGAGCAGTCCTTGCCCGCCCATCTTGTTCCAGATGTCACGCGGGAAGATATCTGCCTTCTCCCATTCGTCATAGTGCGGGAGAATCTCTGCTTCGATGAACCGCTTTACATTATCGCGAAAAAGTTCCAGCTCACCTTTCAGGTCTTCGTCAATCATATCCATCCCTTTATATTTCAAGGTGAAACGACACCCTCCCAAATTCATTTCCCAGTGGCGATTTAGGATCGTTTCTTTACGTCTACGGCAAATTTAGGGGAGGTGATCGCTCTGCACAACTGGCGATGAGTATCAGACGACAGGATAATTGCTGTCCGTTGGGACTTGACTCTTTGTAGTTGCATATATATTAGGTATAACTAAATTAGGTAATATACATTTTAGCCGGTATACCGTGCAGACATTGGTCAGATTCTCCATCAACCTAACTTTCTTCAGCACGGGTAAAATGAGTATAAAACATGACTGAGTTTACCCCATATGCCTCGTCAGCAGGAGGCATTTTAATCGGCTTGTCTACGGTCATACTGTTGCTAGCCAATGGGCGAATTGCGGGGATTAGTGGTATTTACAGTCGTTTATTTGAAACAGGTGCGCTTGCCAATGGCAAGCAGGCTTGGGTGCATGGTGAGAGGGGCTGGCAACTGTCGTTTGTTGTTGGGTTGGTTCTTGCGCCTCTGTTGCTGATGGCAGGCGGGTATGAGATTGAGCAAGTGTTTACAGGAGACCTTACGCTGACTACGATTGCGGGGGCTCTTGTGGGGTTTGGCTCGGTGTTTGGAAGTGGTTGCACGAGTGGGCATGGCGTAGGCGGTTTGTCACGTCTGTCCGCGCGTTCGCTGGCTGCAACAGTCACCTTCATGTCGGCAGGTATTACCGTTGTGTTTTTCCTTCGCCATGTAATGGGGGGATAGCATGCAACGGATCATTACAGGTTTTCTGGCTGGCCTGATGTTTGGGGCGGGGCTGGTTGTTGCAGGAATGAGCAACCCCTTGAAGGTGCAAAACTTTCTTGATGTGTCCGGAAACTGGGACCCAAGCCTCGCCTTTGTGATGGGTGCCGCCATTCTGGTGGCCTTTCCGTTCTTCCGTCTGTCACGCTTTTTGCCGCGCCCTTTTGTGGCGGATGACTTTAGGCTTCCGACGTTTCAGAAGATCGATAAACGGTTGATTTTCGGGTCGGCTACGTTTGGTGCGGGATGGGGATTAATTGGTTTGTGTCCGGGACCCGCACTGGTTTCGGTGTCATTGCTGACGCCACAGGCAATTGTGTTTGTTTTATGTATGACGGCGGGGATGTTATTTGCGAGACTGGTTGCGATCCTTACAATGAGAAGAACGAAGAAACCGGCTTGATTCGTCATGCATTTCATTGATAAATCATGAATTTAGGAGAGAGAAGGTTATGAGCAGCTATCCTGTGAAGATGGACCAGAAAGTGGAGATCAAGGATTTCTTTGATCCTGTGTCGAACACCATCACCTACGTGGTGATTGACCCGGAGACAAAGGCGTGTGCGGTCATCGACTGTGTGATGGATATCAACTACCCGGCCGGGCGCATCAGCTTTGAACATGCGGATGAAGTCATTGTTTATATCCGCGCGAATAATCTGAATCTGGAATGGTTGCTTGAAACCCATGTGCATGCAGATCACCTGTCTGCTGCGCCGTATATTCAGCAGAAGTTGGGTGGCAAGATTGGTATTGGCGAAAAGGTGACAGTTGTTCAGGACGTTTTTGGTAAGGTGTTTAATGCAGGTACCGAGTTTGCACGTGATGGCAGCCAGTTCGACAAGCTGTTCCAGGATGGGGATACCTATCAGATCGGGAACCTGAAAGCCTTTGCGATGCATACACCGGGTCATACACCAGCGTGCATGGTGCACGTAATTGGCGATGCGACATTTGTGGGGGATACCTTGTTTATGCCAGACAGCGGGACCGCCCGTGCTGATTTCCCCGGCGGGGATGCGTCTGCGTTGTATGCTTCCATCCATAAAGTGTTGAGTTTGCCCGATGAAATGCGTTTGTTTATGTGCCATGACTATGGCGTGAATGGACGTGAGATTTTGTTTGAAACAACTGTCGCAGCTGAAAAAGCCGAGAACATTCATATAGGTAATAATGTTAGTCGTGAAGAGTTTGTTGAAATGCGCGAAGCTCGGGATGCGACGCTTGATGTGCCAAATCTTATTGTGCCCAGCATTCAGGTGAATATGAGAGCGGGACGGTTGCCTGAAGCGGAAAACGAAACCGGTCAAACCTACCTGAAAGTGCCAATCAATATTCTCTGATCTCCTTCGGAAAATTTCAGGCGGTGGCGATGAAACCCAGCGATTGATCTTCGCCATTGATGACTTTCTGGTGCCGTGTTTACCGGGAGCATGCTCCCGGTAAACACCTCTGAGAACAAGCCTCAAACAAATTTCCAGAGGTTAGGTTACACTACCCAACTCTATCCGTTGCTGCCGCAAATACTTGCATAACAACTTCTGCTTCTGAGTTGATAAAACTGTCGATCAGAACAGTCAGATGACCACTACCTACAAAGATGCACGTTCTGGATAGATCGCGCCCGACTTGCCGTGCTCAAAAACCAACAATCAGCCTGACAGACCATCCGATTTATCCATGAGGTAGCGGATATGTTTTGCGAAGGGATATGCAAACGGATAGCCCAGAACAACGCCGCCAGCCATCGCCAGGTAAGGTGACATCACTGGCCACCCAACCCATGAGAAAATAAGCGACAGGAAGAACAGGTTGATGCCGACTGCGCCAACACCTAACGGGTAAAGACAGAGCGCTAATCTCATCACACTTATGCGACTGCTGAGAGGGTTCTCACTCATCTGCGTTTAACAACGACGTGTACGATATAAAGAGAGACAACCAGCATAACGGTAGCAAGCGCAAACCACAGCTCAGCAGTAGCACTTTGCGGCTGGGGTACCGGACGCTGGTATCCGGAAATTGCAGCCATTGCGGACAAAGGCAGCAGACCTGCCACAAAGCCCGATACCAAGTAAAAAAGCTTCATAATCTAATACTCCCTTGTCAGGCTTCTATAGATATCCGGCAGCGCACGTGTCAGACGCTCCGGATTTGGGAAGAGCGTATAGCCACCTTTTCCAAAGATACGGGCAAACCAGTCCTGCCCATCCTCATCAACAATCACACCATGAACGGCCATGCCCAGCTTGCGGGCTTCGCGAACAGCCATATGGCTGTCTTCAATTCCGTGAATGCCTTCATAGTGATCAAGATCATTCGGCTTACCATCTGTTAGTACTATCAAAAGCTTCCTCTGTGTTTGCTGCAAGGCAAGCTGCGCAGTGGTATGCCGGATCGCCGCTCCCAGGCGGGTATAGTAACAAGGCTTGAGGCCTCCAATCTTCGCAATCACCTCATCTGTCATAGGTTCACTGAAGTCTTTGGCCCTGCTTATGAAAACGCGATCCCGCTTCAGGGATGAAAACCCCCAGACACCAAGATGGTCACCGCTGGCATCAACTCCGGCAGACAGAGCCGCCAATGCAGCCCCCGCTATCTCGATAACACTGGAATCGCTAACCGCACTCTCAGTAGAACGGGAGGTATCAAGCAACATAGCAACGGAAAGATCACGCTCAACAGCACGTGCATCCTGAAAAATACGATCAGAAGCGTAACCAGACGCTTTCAGGTCAACCTGCGCAGCCACCAACGCATCCAGATCCAGCTCGCTTCCTTCAGCCTGACGCATCTGCATGACCCGCTTTGGACGCAAGGCTTCAAACTGACGCTTCACCTGGCGGATGCGGCGCTTATGATAAGGATCGGTCAGCAGTACGCTCTCATAATCAGGCTCGGCGTCGGTCTCCAGAACGCGGCAATGATCTTCGAGAAACTTACGTTGGCGGTGATCCCACTCAGGATACGTAAACTTGTCAGAGAGACGTTCATGGTCTGCATCTTCCGGAGACAGGTCCAGGTGCAAACGCAACCGTGTCGCGGTTTTCCGCTCATTTTTCGAAAGGCTGATATAATCCTGATCATCAGCAGCTTTCTGCGCATTTTCCTCTTCCTCGTCTTCCGTACTACGGTTGAGGTTCATGCTCTCTACCCAGGAAAGGATCGCCTCAAACCGGTGTAGAATAAAACTGTCTTTACGATCCGCCTGCTCACGTTTTTCACGCTTTGCTTTACTTTTCGAGGATGCACTGGCCCCTTGCGGCGTTGGCGGAGCCTGCTCATCCGGGCGCTCTTCGCCACGCTCACCGTTAACCAACTCACTGGAAACCCACATGGGCACAGGTGCAAAGGTGCAATATCCCTGCGGAGCTGTCAGCTTCCAGCGCTCATCGACACATTCCATCGCCTTGCGAATGATTGCACTTGTGCTTGTGGCAGCCCGCGGCCCGCCAAGCAATTCCAGAACAATTGCTTCTACAGCAGCTTCCCATTCAGGAAGGCCTGGACGCTTACGGGTTTGTAAAAGAAACTCGCAGGCCTGACGGCAGAAGTCCTGAAGACCAACGCACTTTTCCCAAACACGCTCAATCGCTTGCTTGACCAAAGCCAGTGCCTGAACATCCGCCTGTAACGGATCCTCCGGTTTTCCCTGAACATCGCAATTCGCTGCAAATGCGGCAAGCCAGATGTAGTGAGCCCGGTTCATTTCCGCCTTTGGGAACACGCCAAGAACCGGAGGAAGTCTCAAACGCTCACCATCAAACTCTGACAGAAAGATCGTTTCTGAAAAATTGCCCAGCTTACGTTTTACGGGCATGCGGTAAGTTGAAGCGGTCGCCGGAGCTTCACTGATCTCGACTTTCGCTTCACCACCTAACCCGCGAAACACCACTTGCACGGAGGTGCGCAGCTTAGCCAGCCCGACCTCCTTATCCTCATGGTGCACTGGAGCGCCCAGGCTTGAAGCATACTCATGCCACAGATTACCTACGGCTTCTTCAGGCTCTAAAAGCTCCAGTATTTGCTCTTTCATCAGGCTCACCCGTAGACAACTGCAATCAAATCACGAAGTGCAACCTGAACATCAGGCTCATCACTCAGTGGTTCAACAACAGAGTATTGCAGTGCTTTTTCGACTGGCATACCACCACCAATCAGGGATGCTGCATAGATCAGCAAGCGAGAGGAAACCCCCTCTTCCAGATCTAGGCTGGAAAGACCTCGGATATGGCCAGCAAGACGAACCAGAGATTTGCTACGCTCGACATCCAGTCCGCTTTCTTTAGCAACGACCTGCACTTCAGTTTCCGCATCAGGGAAATCGAAAGTCGTTGAGAGGAAGCGCTGTTGTGTGGAAGGCTTCATCTGCTTCAGAACATTCTGATAGCCGGGGTTGTAACTGGCCACGAGCATGAAGTTCGGTGGAGCATGTAACTCTTCACCAGTTCTCTCAATGATGAGACGACGACGGTTATCAGTCAGCGGATGCAGAACAACAGCCACGTCTTTCCGTGCTTCAATCACTTCATCAAGATAGCAGATCGCCCCTTCGCGAACAGCACGGGTAAGCGGGCCATCAACCCACTCAGTCATACCGCCCTTCAGCAGGTAACGACCAATCATATCCGCTGCGGATAGATCGTCGTGGCAAGCTACGGTGTAGATCGGGCGCCCCAGCTTTGCTGCCATGTGTTCCACAAAGCGGGTTTTGCCGCAGCCCGTCGGCCCCTTCAGAAGAAGGGGCAGACCTTTGTTAAAAGCCGTTTCAAATAATGCACACTCATCTCCGACAGGCTGATAATAGGGCACATCAAAAACGTGGTTCTGTACAGTCATTAATGACCACCTTCCAGAACGGCCTGGGCTTCAGGGGTGCTGCCAGACACTGGTTTGGAATCAGAGGGCTCTGTAAACAGTTCCTTACGCGGTACGAGCAAGGAGTAAATGAACAACAGAGCACCAATCACAACAACTGCACCGGCACCAAAGCGCATGATGTAGAACACTGTCAGCTGGTCCTGTACGGACATGAAGTCTTCACCAACGACACGCTGCATGTGTGTCTGGATGGTTCCGGCAAATGTCAGTACAAAGGTCATGAACGCCATACCACCGGTCATCAGCCAGAAGCTGGCCATATTAATAACCTGATTGTATGGATTGCGCCCTGTAAGCATCGGCATAGCGTAAGTAAAGATCGCAAGGTTCAGAGCAATGTATGCGCCAAAGAAGGCAAGGTGACCATGCGCTGCGGTGATCTGTGTACCGTGTGAGTAGAAGTTCACACCGTGCAAAGTATGCAGGAAGCCCCATACGCCAGCACCGAAGAAAGCGACAGTTGCGGAGCCCAGAGACCACAGCAGAGCTGCTTTGTTTGGATGATTTTTACGACCTTTCCAGACCATGACGAAGGAGAAGCTCATCATCAGGAAGAATGGTATGACTTCCAGAGTAGAGAAGACGGAACCAATCCACTGCCAGTAACCGGGCAAGCCAATCCAGTAATAGTGGTGTCCTGTGCCAAGAATACCGGAGATCAGAGCAGTCGCTACAATGATGTAGAGCCACTTCTCGATCACCTCACGGTCAACACCGGTGAGTTTCAGCATCAGGAAGCCAAGGATGGAAGCCATCACAAGTTCCCAGGTACCTTCTACCCAAAGGTGAACAACGTACCACCAGTACATTTTATCAAGGCTCAGGTTGTCTGGGTTGTAAAATGCAAACAGCCACAGCAGGGAAAGAGCCCAAAGGCCAATCACCAGAATGTTTGTAATTGCAGTCTTACGGCCTTTCAACACAGTCATTGAGATGTTGAATAGGAAGATCAAAGCGGCAACCAGAATGCCAGCTTTAACCCAGAGCGGCTGCTCAAGGAATTCGCGGCCTTCATGGATACCCATGAGGTAGCTGACAACAGCACCCAGTGTACCAACCACAAGAATGATAAGCTGAATGTAAGCGAGTTTAACGGAGTGGATCTCGCGTTCGCTTTCTTCCGGGATAATGAAGTAAGCTGCCCCAAAGAAGCCAAGCAGAAGCCAGACGATCAGTGCGTTGGTGTGCAACATGCGAACGATGTTGAAAGGCAGCAACTCCGAAAGGAAGTTAGGTGCAACGTAAATCCAGCCTGCGAGCAAGCCGCCCAGCACCTGAATTGCGAATAAGCCAAGCGCAGCGATGAAATAGGCATACGCGACTTTTTGAGAACTGTATTTCATAGTATCCCCCTTAACCAGCGTCGTTCGGTGGCCAGTCTTGCGTATTGGTCTTGTCAGCCCAGCGCAGGAACGCAGACAGGCCGCGTGTCTCTTCTTCAGTTAGTTTGAAGTAAGGCATCTGGCGGCGACCCCGGATGCGGCTTGGTTGTGATTCCATCCAGGAACCAAGGGTCTCAGTTGCATCAACCGGATCATCCAGAACGCCCCAACGTGACATCACGTTACCAAGTTCAGGAGCGAAGTAAGCGCCTTCCCCGTGAATGGTATGGCAGTTAACGCAAGCGTGCTTTTCCCAAACACGCTTTCCAAGTGTTACTTCGTCAGTCAGCTCAGCCTTTGAAGTGGATTCATTCACGACATAAAGGTGGCTGTCGATTGAGAGCACGGCAAATATGCCTATGAAGAACAACGATCCCCCATAAAAAATATTTCGCGCCCGCGATTTTGTAAGGAATTCTGACATCTACGGAATCCTGTCGTGGTTACGGTCCCGAAGATGATAAAATTGACGTCAGTGAAGAAGTTTGTGCTGGAACAACCTATTCGGGGATTGCCGAATCTGGAATTGTAAACTATTTAAAAACAACAGTATAATAAATACAGAATATTGATACTTACGTTTGGTAATGCTCAGCAGCACTCAAAAGTCTGCCTTTGGGTCCAGATCAGCAAGGTTCTTCAGTTTATTCATCTCTGTCACAATGACCTTTTTGCGCCCGCTGTTCACAATTCCCCTTTTTTCCCATGCGCTTAACAAACGGCTCACAGTGTACAAAGTTGTGCCGGTCATCTCAGAGATATTCTGGCGTGTGAGAGGAAAATCAATTTCCATCCCCTCATCAGTGATGCGACCGCATTGGATAGCAAGCCTCAGCAAAGCACGTGCAACGCGCTGTTCAACCTGCTGCGTTGCCAGCTCCAGAATATGGTTGTTCGCTTCAGAGATCCTCTCTCCGACAGTCTTGTAGGTTTCCGTCGCAAAGCCATCGTACTTGTCGACAAAGGTCTTCCAGAGGCTTGTAGGCCAGAATAGCACAAGGCAATCATCAATAGCCACAGCACTTGCAGGATATGTCCTCCGGCCAATTGCTGATGCAATTCCCATCAGCTCGCCACTGACGATGTGACGCGCAATCACCTGATCTCCGGAAGCTGTGTTGCGAATAACGCGCACATGACCGTCGAGCAGCAGGAAAAACCGATCTGCTGCCTCATGCTCCTCGAATACAGCCTGCCCCGCGCAGAAACGCTTTGGCGTCGCCGCGTCTAAAATATCTCTGATATCAACACGTTCCAGCTTTCGGAACGGTGGAATATGGGAAATAAGATTTTCGTCAAGACTTCTCAAAGAAGACACCGTAGATTAATTACAAACACCCAAGCCAATCTACCAGTTTTCAGCTTATGTACTCGCAGGACTAAGACTTTTGGTTATAGCAGAAAACATTAAGAAAATCACAGTGAACTCATCGGCGTAAACCATATTCTGCAACTGAGTTCTAACTATCATACAGACGCAACGTTTTTTCCGCTGACAACACTTGTTTTCGATGCCTTTTCAACGTGCAATTCCCGCAATAACAAGAACAATAGCAGACCTGATGACACACCAACGGCAAAATACAGAAAGCATCGGGAGCCAAAAACGCCTCATTCCAGGACGTTGCCCTTCGGCTAAGATGAAATCCGTCACAACCCAAAGAGTTTTATCTCAAGGCCTGCGCCAGTCTCTGGAAGGCAAGAGCATCGCCTTGCACCTGCACAGAGTTTTATAACCAGACAAGACTGCATTCATCGCCTGACGGACAGCACCCGATCAGGCCTATTACACTAAACAACTACCGACTTTCGCCGGTAGATTTATCTCCTTGCTGACTAATATACTGAAGTATGGTTTCCCGTGTAACTCGGCCACTCGCCGTACAGAAACAGCCACGCGCACAGAAATAGCAACCCTAGTAAATCTTCTTGAGCCATGGGAACCGTTGCATCGTAACCGATGTTCTGGCCCCACCTTCTACTTTTAATTTCCTGTGGCAAACTTTCAGCGTTTTTTGCTTGAGGTTTTGATGTCTGTGTTTGTTTTATCTGGGAAGGGTACGCGGTCGGATGATCGTCGGCCCAACGAGACCCCTGGGAAGCGGCGCAGTGTGGCCGAATGGTCAGATAGTGTGGTTGAGAGTTACAGGGATGGGCCGCGGGCAACGGCTGCTCGCCATGGGATCGCGCGCTCTCAGATTTACTATTGGCGCGGGTTTGCAATGTTGGGGCACCCCAGTCTGAGGAGAACTAAGTGCCAGCCTTCACGCAGGTGCGCGTTGAAGATCCAGGGCCTTCTTTCGCCGAGGATGCGGTTATCAAGGAGGCGGTAAGCCCTGAGCTACCTGCCCAGGCCTGCATCGGGCTTGAATTTGGCGCGGTGCGGCTCTGGCTGCCGCATGATGTGGACCTGAA
>CANNAV010000095.1 GCA_947502585.1 uncultured Pseudovibrio sp. | reverse complement strand
TTCCGGTTTGTCCGGCATCACCAGGCTTGCCACAACAAAGCGGCTCAATCTGCGCCCACATCTCATTCGTTAATAAGTCACGATCCATAGCAGCAACTTCCTTGCTGCTTTGAAGCAGAAAAGTAAGAAATATGGAATCCTGAAAGTGAATGTCAACAGGCCCTGGGGTGAATAAATTTCATCAAAAGAAAAATAAATGCAGAACACTAACTATAGACTTGCACCAGGTTTCAACTTTGTCAGGACCGTCCGATAAGAGGGATTGGGAATCATGCAGAATTCATAAACAGGTAAACCGCAAGGAAAATTATTGGGCTGGATATCACACTAGCCACAATCAGTGCCCCCACAGCCTGCTTCAGCATAATCAACCCCCGTTTGAATTATGAAATGCAGTTCAACCGAGGATATATTAGCATAGCTAACCCAAATGTGCACTAACAACCATATCCCTTATAAGGGGCGGGGCAATTTGTGCGGATTTATCAGGTCAGTAAGTTGAGGCCATCTCAATTTTGAAAGCATCCTGAGAGGTAAGCAGAGCCTCCAGAATTGCTTTGTCCTGTTTATAAATGTCTTCCCGAAACTGAAGTTCCCCGTCATCGCCAGCAAACGCGGTGTAATAGCGCAGGAACACTGGTACGGTTTCCGTGAGCTTAAGGCGAACAGTCTTTCCGCGCGTGCGCAGCTTTTCCATCTTTGCGCGGCTATGGCCGGAAGGGGCGAGCAGCACTTCGCCAAACGTGAACGGGTCCTGTACACGGATACAGCCATGGCTGAACGCGCGCTGGTCTTTGTTGAACAAGTGCCTGGACGGTGTGTCATGCATGTAAATATTGTACTTGTTCGGAAACATGTATTTCACAGCTCCCAGAGCATTCTTACGCCCCGCCTTCTGGCGAAGCTGATATCCGAACTTGCGTTTGCTCACTGCATTCCAGTTGATCGTTGCCGGATCGACCCGCCGGCCATTCTTGTAAACGTTGATCCCGCTGCCAGCCAGGGCAGACGCGTTCTTACGCAGCCTGGGCAGATACTCATTGGTAGCAATGGACCATGGCACGCCCCAGGTGGGATTGATCTCTGCATATTCAAAGGTGTCTGAGAACAAAGGCGTCGCATGGCGAGGCTTACCCACCACAGCGCGGGTCTTATAAATAACCTCCGCGCCTTCCATCACCCGCACGATCTGTTCAGCCACGTTCACTTGCACATAGCGGCCAGAAGGGAGCGGCTCATCCCAGCGCATGCGCTCCAGATTAACGAGGATCTGATCACGGCGATCTGCCAGTGAGGCATTCAGGGCTGTGCGGGTTTTCCTGCCAACAACACCATCTACGCGCAGGCCATGATGCTTCTGAAAGCTTTTAACCAGCGCAACCATGTTATCATTGTAAAAGGCTGGGGCCACGTCCTGTTCGTTTATTGCAGAATATCCTGAATAAGCGGGTGCGTACCCCTCTGCTTGCAGTCGCTTTTCCAGCTGCCGGATGCGGGCACCTGTGTCACCGGGCCGAATATTGGGGCCGTCTTCGATGTAAACGGCGTAATCAGAGGTAAGGGCTTTGTTATAACGCGCCAGCTGATCTTTCAAAAGAGCGTAGGAAAAGCTCTCCGGTTCAAGACCAGCGAAGAACTGCTTTACCGACCGTGTTTCTTCCAACTCAGTGAGCATGTCATTCAGTCTGGGGACTTGCGGGGTGATGTAAACATTCTTCAGCACCCTGGCCGGGCGCACAACGCCGCCGGCAAGGTGAGCGCTATAACTGGCAAAAGCGCGGGTCAGCTGCAGCTCGACAACAGCGATCTCATGCAAGGTAGCTGTGGCATTGGAAGCTTCCATCACATCCAGAATGGAAGCCAGTTGCCGGACGCCATAGACCTGTGGATCAAGCCCATGGGCTGGTGCCTTGCGAATCTCGTCAATCAAACGGCCGGCAAGCGGCATCAGAGACTTGTCTTCAAACCAGACAGGGCGGAAGTTGCGTAAGGAGTAAGCCTCCGCCAATGCCTCCACTTGCGGCAAACTAAAACCTGATTGTGTGATGTCGTCTTCAGAAAAAATCAGCTCCCGTATCGTTAGCTCCAACTCAGACAGTTCTGAAAGGATTGGGTCGGGAACTTGCCCGGCAGGACCGGTAAGGTCCGGCACCGGCAGCCCACTTTCTGGCGCAGGTATGGGATCAATAACAGGTGGCACAAGGTCTTCCGGGGGAGGCGTGTCTGTCGGAGGTGAGGTCGCACTTTCATTGAAGTTCAGCGGGTCTTTAGGGGGCACAGAGGAGGTTGCATTGCCGCTCGCGCTTGCAGGCAAACTCATTCCAATCAGACTCGCAGCGAGAACGGCGGCACAGATACTCTTGTGAGACACGTTTTACTTTCCCGTTTTGCTTAGCTTTACATTAGAATTGCATCTTCAGGTAGAAATTTTGTATTTAACTTAGTTAGAAATGTGGGTGATCTGGTGAGACTAAGACTTGACCTGTAAGCCACAATCAGCGAAAAGCAAGATATGAAAACGGCGATGCACACTTCTTATTGCACCATCATTATTTGCAGCTAGCGACAACGCTGGCTGTGGCCGTTCTATCCTGCCTTGATTCTGCGTGAGATGAACGCCCGGCCAGCTGGCCAGGAGACGAACTATTATGAGCGCAGAGACATCCCAGGGCGACAAGGGACTTTTGCTCACCAATACTTTAACACGCACAAAAGAAGCTTTTGTGCCAATGGATGCGTCTGACGTGCGCATGTATGTGTGTGGTCCCACTGTTTATGACTACGCCCATATCGGGAATGCGCGCCCAGTTGTAGTTTTTGACGTTTTGGCCAGATTGCTGCGTCAACTCTATGGCAAAGAGCATGTCACATATGTACGAAATATTACAGACGTAGACGACAATATTAACAAGCGTGCGGTACGTGATGGCATCTCGATTCGAGAGCTTACCAGCAAAACCGCTGCGCAGTATCAGGCGGACATGTCGGCCCTGGGGGCGGAGGCGCCGGATGTTGAGCCGCGGGCAACAGAGCATATCGAAGAGATGAAAGCGATGATCGAGACTCTCGTCGACAAAGGTCATGCCTATGTGGCGGAGGAGCATGTCCTTTTTCATGTGCCAAGCATGCCCGAATACGGAAAACTCTCCAATCGCACACTGGAGGAAATGATCGCAGGTGCACGGGTTGAGGTGGCTTCCTACAAGAAAGACCCAACCGACTTTGTGCTTTGGAAGCCATCCAAAGCGGATGAACCGGACTGGGAAAGCCCATGCGACATCAAAACACCAGGCCGTCCAGGCTGGCACATTGAATGTTCTGCAATGTCTGAAAAACATCTGGGCAAGGTCTTTGATATTCATGGCGGCGGTGTCGATCTGACGTTCCCCCATCATGAAAACGAGATTGCACAGTCCAGATGTGCTCATGGCACACATGCCATGGCAAATGTATGGATGCACAACGGCTTTCTGCAGGTGGAAGGCGAGAAGATGTCCAAGTCTCTGGGCAACTTTTTCACCGTCCACCAGCTGCTGGACACGGAAGAGGGTGACGGGCGTAAATGGTCTGGTCAGGCCATCCGTTATGCATTGCTTCAAACCCAGTATCGTCAGCCAATCGACTTTACATTCAAAAGTCTGGCTGAAGGCGAAAAGCAGCTCACCCGCTGGACAGAGCTTATGAAAAAGCACGGTGTCAGGGCACAGGAAAATGGCGCATTGGATGAAGCTGTTCTGGAAGGCCTAAAAGACGACCTGAATACACCGCGCGCCTTTGCAGCTCTTCACAGACTGACCCGTGACGCACGCGGTGGCGATGCGGACGCTGCACAGAAATTAGCTAATTCTATCAAGTTCCTGGGCTTTGATCTTGAAATATTTTCCAAAGCACAGGCGCAGGAAAAAGCGGAAGCAGATGTATCGCCGGCGCTGAAAGCCAAAGTGGAAGAGCTGATTGCAAAACGTCTGGATGCCCGCAAGGCAAAAGACTTTGCTGAAAGCGACCGGATCCGGGATGAGCTGGCAGCTGACGGCATCGCACTCAAAGACATGAAAAACAAGGAAACAGGTGAAATCGAGACCACCTGGTCCTGCGCTTAACGTCGGTGCGTGACCAGAGAACTAAGCAGATACCACAAGGAAACTTGAAGTCTGCTCCATGGTTGTGTCCGGGATAACCCGTTAGGCTTGCTAAGTTTCTCAAGGCGCAAGCATTCTGTGCCCTGAGAAATTTCCGTCACACGAGGCGAGCCTGAGGTTGAACTCAGGACAATATGCAGGGTAGGCATACTATGACGAAAGAGCGTCTGTATCTTTTCGACACGACATTGCGCGACGGGGCTCAGACCTCCGGCATTGATTTCTCCGTGGGCGAAAAAATTGCCATTACCGACTTGTTGGAGAGACTGGGTGTCGATTACATCGAGGGCGGCTATCCAGGCGCAAACCCGACAGATACACAGTTTTTTTCTGAAAAAAGAACAAAGAAGGCCATCTTTACTGCCTTCGGCATGACCAAACGCGCCGGGCGCTCTGTCAGCAATGACCCCGGCATTCAGCAGGTCCTGCAGTCTGCAGCAGACGCCACATGTTATGTGGCAAAGAGCTGGGATTACCACGTTGATGTTGCCCTGAAATGCACCAGCGAGGAGAATTTGGAAAGCATCGCGGGCACCGTCAAAGCCTCAATTGGCGCTGGTAAAGAGGCCAT
This sequence comes from uncultured Pseudovibrio sp., assembly GCA_947502585.1. Taxonomy (GTDB): domain Bacteria; phylum Pseudomonadota; class Alphaproteobacteria; order Rhizobiales; family Stappiaceae; genus Pseudovibrio. The sequence continues at coordinate 8,684 of CANNAV010000095.1, read as the reverse complement.
GATCGATTGCGAGCACTTCTTTGATGGCTACAAGGCAAATCCAGACTACGCACTGGCCTGCGCAAAGACAGCTTTCGAAGCTGGCGCGCGCTGGGTGGTTCTGTGCGACACCAATGGCGGCACGCTCCCCCATGAAGTCACCGCGATTGTGAATGCAGTGATGCAAGTGGTGCCGGGCAGCAATCTGGGCATTCACGCTCATGACGACACCGGCCATGCCGTTGCAAACACACTTGCAGCTGTTGTTGCAGGTGTCCGTCAGGTGCAGGGTACACTCAACGGCATCGGTGAGCGCTGCGGAAATGCCAACATAATAACCCTGATCCCGAATATGTTGCTGAAGACGCCGTATCGCGACCTGGTCGAACTTAGCATCAAAGTTGAGGACCTCGCAGAATTAACTGCAATATCAAGGAGTTTTGACGAGGTCCTGAATCGATCTTCCAATGTCCACGCTCCTTATGTTGGCGCCAGCGCTTTTGCGACAAAGGCAGGCATCCACGCTTCTGCCATCTTGAAAAACCCGGATACCTACGAGCACATCCCGCCAGAAATGGTCGGCAACCAGCGTCGTGTGCTTATCTCTGATCAGGCCGGAAAATCTAACCTGCTCAACGAACTGAAACGCCTTGGTGTTGAAGCGGACAAAGCAGACCCGCGTCTGGACCGTCTGCTGGCTGAGGTGAAAGAACTGGAAGCACAGGGCTTTGCCTATGAAGCTGCTGATGCCTCTTTCGAGTTGCTCGCCCGCCGACGCCTGCATTCTGTGCCAGACTATTTTGACGTGCTCTCGTTCCGCACAGGCGTCGAGCGCCGCTACAATGCACTGGGAGAGCGTGTCACGGTCTCTGAAGCTGTTGTGAAAGTTGAGGTGGACGGTGAGATCTTTATGTCGGTGGCAGAAGGGAATGGTCCGGTCAATGCGCTCGATCTTTCACTGCGGAAGGATCTAGGTAAGTACCAAAGCCTGATAGTTGATCTTGAGCTGATAGATTATAAGGTGCGAATATTGAACGGTGGCACTGCCGCGATCACACGTGTTCTCATAGAAAGCCAGAACCGGAAGACCGGCAAACGCTGGTTCACAGTAGGTGTTTCTGAAAACATAGTCGATGCCTCCTTCCAGGCCCTCGTCGATTCTGTTCGCTATTGCATCTTCAAAGCCAATGAGCTGGAAACAGCCTTGTAAGCGCTGTCGAAGGCTCTTGAGCACCAAACGATTCGTGGGCGCGGCTTTGCGGTCACGCCTGCCTTTTTGAACGGCGCCAGGGTCTCTGGCGCTGCCTATTTTGTAATATGGGGATTTAATGAGCCAGTCAGCGCCCGCTGCTGATCTGCTGAGCACTCCGGAAGCGTTCAGGGCAGGATTTATCGCAGCAGTATCTGCTTATCTCATGTGGGGCTTTGCTCCCATGTACTACAAGCTCACAGCAGACATGCCGGCGATCATCGTGATATGCTATCGCGTAATTGGCTCTGTGCTGTTTCTTGGCTCCTTTCTGGTCATGAGCAAACTGCGCAAAGAGGTTCTCGCGATCTTCTGCGACTTCTCGCGTCTGCGATACCTTCTGGTGTCAGCCTCAGCCATCAGCGTCAACTGGACAATCTTTATCTGGTCCGTGGAAACGGGCAGGGTACTTGATGCCAGCCTTGGTTACTTCATCAACCCGCTTGTCATGGTGGGCCTTGGTGTTGTGCTGTTGTCTGAACGTCTGTCCAAAACCCGGTCCGCAGCACTGGCGATCACCATCTTTGCCGTGCTTTACAAAACATTCGGGGTGGGTGAACTGCCGTGGGTGTCTGTTGTGTTGGCCCTGAGCTTTGCACTCTACGGCTATATGCGCAAGCAAGCCCCTGTAAGCGCTGTCGCCGGCCAGTTGGTGGAAGTTTTGCTCGTCATGCCCTTTGCTCTTGCCGGCATCTTGTACTTCGCACAGGCTGGCTCCGGTGGTATCTATCCCGCTATTCCGTTGGAACACCCATGGTTCTTGTCTCTGCTGTTGTTCACTGGTGTGATTACAGCAATCCCATTGGTGGTCTTCGCCTTTGCTGCGCGGCGCTTGCCGATGATTTACATTGGTTTCCTGCAATACATTGCACCATCCATACACTTTCTCAGCGCCATATGGATGTTTGGCGAAGAGCTGTCAATTGAGGGCTTTGCTGCGTTTGGAATGATCTGGTTCTCACTCATCATCTTCTCGGTTGACGGTGTGATGGCAAGACGCCGCATTGCGAAACTGGCATAACAGCAAAATGATCTGCAACTAAAAAGGCCGCTGAAAACTCAGCGGCCTTTTTCTTTTACATATCCTTCAGATCAGGATGATCAACTTTGGAGTCCTCAATGGCCTTGCAAAGGATATCGAAGCTTTGATCAACGTTCTCGGTGATCGAGTAGGTGATGTCGCTGTCCGGGCGAATAAAGCCAAGACTGCGCATGTGGTCGAGCAACTCCACCAGTGGCGTCCAGAACTGGTCAAGGTTGAGAAGCAGCATGGGCTTGTCATGGCGGCCAAGCTGTGCCCAGGTCAGCATCTCCACAAGTTCCTCAAGAGTGCCGATCCCACCTGGCAGCGCGATAAACGCATCAGCTTTTTCAAACATGGTACGTTTGCGTTCGTGCATGTCCTGAGTGACGATCAGCTCATGAGCGTCTTCCAGCATCACCTCACGTTCCATCAAGAACTTTGGAATGATGCCGGTGACTTTTCCGCCATTTTCAAGAACAGTTTTTGCAACAGCTCCCATAAGTCCGATGGATCCGCCGCCATAAACGAGTCGGATCCCTTCACGGGCTAACAATTCTCCGAGCTGCATCGCCGCTTTTTCAAACAGAGGCTGGCTTCCGGCGTTGGAGCCGCAATATACACAAATGCTTTTCAATGTTTTCATAGGTATTCTGTCGCATTAGGCTAGGGGAAGCGTCAAGCAAAGCTCGTAAAATGAGGTTAACGTCACCTCATGCGCAACTTGCCTGACATAGTGCACCTTGCCCCTCGGGTTAAATATGTATAACAAACACGATTATAGTCTTTCCTTTTTGCCTGAACTAAGCAAAAGAGACAGCTGGATAAACGGATGTCGGGACAATCTGATATAATGTCAAAGCATGCCATGTCGAGTGAACTATGGTCTGCTTGAGGAGCAATTGAGAACCATGTCGAAATCGGGGATGAACTGGTTGTTGACAGTTGCTGTGGCGGTTGCCGCAGGCGCAATCGGTGCAGGGGTGTACTACCTGAGCAAGGAAGATACTTCGGATGTTGCAGAAGCTGAAAAGGCTGTTGCAAAGCTGGAGGCCGCTGCAAATGGTAAAGTACAGCTCAATTCGTCGGGCACTCAGACAGGCAAGGCACAAGCTGATAAAGCGCCTGAGGTGACCACCAGGCTGGATACAGCCGCTGCTGCCACCGACAATACTCCAGGTTTCGATGTGATGCGCGTTGAACCGTCAGGTAACGCCGTTGTCGCTGGTCGTGCTGAGGCTGGTTCCATTGTCGCGATCATCTCCAATGGGGATGTGATCGGCAAAGGCATTGCGAACAACAACGGCGAGTTTGCAATTGTTCTTGAAAAACCGCTGAAGCCGGGCGATCACGACATCAGCCTCGAAGCGACCAATCAGGAAACTCAGGAAACGAACGGATCGCAGCAGCACATTGCAGTGTCAGTGCCTGAAGACGAAACCGGTGAGGTTCTGGTTGTTCTGAATGAACCAGACGCACCATCAAAGGTTCTCCAGCTGCCAGAAACACCTTTGACAGCAGAGCCAGTTGCTGTAGTTAATGTAGACACACCGGAACCGACCGTCCCCGTTGAAGTTGTAGCTGCGCAGTCCCCCGGCGCAAAGGAAGAAGTTCCAGCTCCTGTTAAAGTCGCTGATGAAAAAGCAACGCAAGCCGTTGCTGAAGCTGGGGTGCAAACTCCGGCCTCTTTAGAGACTCCGTCATCATCATCGGCTGCTGCCGCAGCTGTAATCCCACAGCTGTCTGTCAAAGCCGTTGAAACGGAGCAGGGCAGGGTCTTTATTGCTGGCGAAAGTGAGCCGGGTGCGAAAGTTCGTGTCTATGTGGGCGAAGAGTTTGTTGGCGAAGCGCAGGCAGGCACAAAAGGCGACTGGCTCATAGAAGCTGAAAAAACAATTCCCGCTGGTAATGTGGAAGTCAGAGCTGACAAAGTCGAGACTGCTGACGGTAAAGTAGCAGCCCGCGCACAGGTCGTCTTCACCAAAGGTGAAAACGATGTGGCGATGATCCCGGTTCGTCTGGTTGCTGAAGGGTCTGGTCCCAAAGGCGCTTCTGCATCTGTTGGCATTGGCGAACTGCCAAAGGTTATCATCCGTCGCGGTGATAACCTATGGACCATTTCCCGTCGTCTCTATGGGAAAGGCACACGCTACACTACCATCTATCTGGCCAACAGCCAGCAGATCCATAATCCGGATTTGATTTTTCCAGGACAAGTGTTCATGTTGCCTGTGACTGACCTGAATTGGAAAACAATTAGTAACTGAGCTGGATTCTTCTCCTCGAACGTCCTATTTAAGAAGAGAAAGCTTTCAGATTGATCTTCAGGAAAGCGCTGGATAGGAAATCCGGCGCTTTCTATGGTTTGCGTTCCTACTGCATACTCCCGGAAAGTGGTCCCGGTTATTGGAAAAAGTAAGCTCAAAATAAGGTGAAGACTCTCTCTCCGGTCTGATGGCAATGGATGCGTTCCGGACCGTTGCTCTTCTGATATGACATTCCCGATTTGCAAACCGCTTCTGCGTTTAAAAAGCGTGCAGGGCAACAAGGCACTAGATGACTGCAACAAACACAAAACAGCAGGCAAAATCCGCTCCTGCATTGGATGCAGACGATAAAGGCTTGCTTCGTTCACTGAAAACTCTTTGGGTTTATATGTGGCCAGATGCTAGGCCGGAGCTTAAAAAGCGTGTCGTTCTGGCTCTTGGGGCGTTGATTGTCGCGAAAATTATTACCGTTTTCTCACCCTATCTTTATGCATGGGCAACGGACGCCCTGACAGACGCCAGCGTTTTGCCAAAATGGTTGCCGCCAATTCTTGTCGCTCCGATCATGTTGATCCTCGCCTACAACGTTACCAGAACAATGGCTGTCGGGTTCAACCAGATCCGTGATGCGGTCTTTTCAAGTGTTGGCCTCCATGCCGTTCGTGAGCTTGCCAATCTGACGCTTCAGCACCTTCATGCCCTGTCTTTACGCTACCATCTGTCTCGCCGCACCGGTGGCCTGACACGCGTTATCGACCGTGGAGTGAAGGGGATTGAAGGCATTGTCCGCTTCACGATCCTGAGCGGTATCCCGACTGTCGTCGAATTTGCGATGATGGCGATTGTGATCTGGTTCCAGTTTGGTTTCTGGTATGTCATTGTTGTTGGCACAACAGTTCTTGCCTACGTCTACTACACAGTTGTGGCCTCCGATAAGCGTATCCAGATCCGCCGCGACATGAACAACGCGGACAATGATGCAAACAGCAAGTCCGTTGACAGCCTTCTGAACTTCGAAACCGTCAAGTATTTCGGTAATGAAGAAATGGAGCGTGGCCGTTTTGATAAGGCCATGCGCGGGTATGAGCGTGCAGCAATTAAAACATGGACTTCGTTGGCATGGCTCAACTTTGGTCAGGCACTGATCCTTGGTGCCGGTATGACGACGTGTATGGTTATGTCTGCAATGGCAATCCAGCGCGGTGAGCAGACCATCGGTGACTTTGTCATGATCAACGCGCTGCTCATGCAGCTGTCGGTTCCGCTCAACTTCATTGGCTTCATTTATCGCGAAATCCGTCAGGGCATTGCCGACCTGGAGGCCATGTTCTCCGTGTTGGCAGTTGAACCGGAAATCAACGATGACCCGCTTGCGGAAAACCTGATAGTTAAAGAAGCCACCATCAGGTTCGAGGAGGTGTACTTCCATTACGATGAAGAGCGCCCGATTCTGAAAGGCGTGAACTTCGAAGTCCCTGCGGGAAGTACCATCGCTATTGTAGGCCCATCTGGTGCTGGCAAGTCCACGATTTCCCGCCTTCTGTTCCGTTTTTATGATGTTACCTCGGGCCGCATAACCATAGACGGTAAGGATGTTCGGGACGTGACGCAGAAATCTCTGCGCGATCACATCGGCATGGTGCCGCAGGATACGGTCCTGTTCAACGAGAACATTGCTTACAACATCCGCTATGGCCGTGTCGCCGCATCAGATGAAGAAGTGAAAGAGGCAGCCAGGCTGGCACAGATTGATCACTTTATTGAGACTTTGCCACATGGCTATGACAGTGAAGTGGGCGAACGTGGTCTGAAGCTTTCAGGCGGTGAAAAGCAACGCGTCGCGATCGCACGAACCATTTTGAAAAGTCCGCCGATCCTCATTCTTGACGAAGCAACCTCTGCTCTCGACACGCACACCGAGCAGGAAATCCAGTCAGCTCTCGATATTGTCTCTGAAGACCGGACCACACTTGTCATTGCCCACCGTCTTTCCACCGTGGTGAACGCAGATCAGATCCTCGTTCTGAAGGCTGGTGAAGCGGTCGAGCAGGGAACGCATACTGAACTTATGGCTAATGACGGCCTTTATGCGTCCATGTGGAGCCGCCAGCGTGAAGTCAGTGAGGCTGAAGCACGCCTTGCTCAGATGCGTGAAGATGATCAGGGGTTCATTTCAAGAGGCAAAAGTGCCGAAGAAAGCCTGATTGAGGGCATATCTGATAAGAAATAGTGGGTGAAGTGCTTGCTCTGTGCGAAATCAGGGAAATCTCTGTTTAAATAAGCTGGTGTAGGTTACACTGGTCGCTTTGAGTTGCTCTATGAGCAGAAACTTAACGTCTGAGGGGTTCAATAGCTGAACCTGTCACTTGTGCAAAGGTGGTGAAGATGTCTTTGGTAGACAACATTTCCAGAATACTGGTTCCAATTCATAAAGAAGGCTACCCGTTTATTGCCATTGCTGCTGTTCTGACCATCATTCTGGGATGGTTCTGGTCCCCCTTTTTCTGGATCGGTCTTTTCCTGACTGGGTGGGTCTGTTACTTTTTCCGGGACCCACCACGCGTTACTCCGGTTAATGACGACCTGATTGTTTCCCCGGCAGACGGAACCGTTTGCCTGATGGGATCGGCGATCCCGCCACGTGAGCTGGATCTGGGCGACCAGCCTATGATGCGTGTATGCATCTTCATGGACGTCTTTAACTGTCACGTAAATCGTGCACCAATGGCAGGCCGCATAACACGCGTGGCTTACAAGGCCGGGAAGTTCCTCAATGCGGAACTGGACAAGGCAAGTGAGCACAATGAGCGCAATGGCCTGATTATTGAAAACGACCATGCCCGTATCGGCGTTGTGCAAATCGCCGGCCTCGTAGCACGCCGTATTGTGTGTTTCGCAAAAGAGGGCGAAAAAATTTCTGCAGGTGAGCGATTCGGCCTGATCCGCTTTGGATCCCGTCTTGATGTTTACCTGCCCGAGGGGGCAAAGCCACAAGTTGCCCCTGGTCAGACCATGATTGCTGGTGAGAGTATTCTGGCAAATCTGAAAAATGAAGAAACAGGCGAAATCGTTACCCGCGTTTCTTAAGGTAGTATAGCGTGTCAAATCCATTTCCTCCCTATGAACCAGGAGGTCAGACCACTGATGCGAAAGGGGCAGCGCGCAAGCGTATTCCGCTTCGTATTGTTTTACCAAACGTAGTCACTCTGCTGGCGCTTTGTTCCGGCCTGACAGCCATTCGCATGGCCATGGAAGACAGGTGGGAGATGGCCATTGGAGCCATCTTCCTTGCCGCCATTCTGGATGCTTTGGACGGGCGTGTCGCGCGCATGCTCAAAGGGACGTCCAGGTTTGGTGCTGAACTCGACTCGCTCGCCGACTTCGTAAACTTTGGCGTTGCTCCGGGCATTATTCTTTACGCATGGATGCTGGAAGACGCCAGCTCCCTCGGTTGGATTGCCTCTCTGTTGTTCTCCATCTGCATGGCACTACGACTGGCGCGGTTTAATGTGGCGCTGGACGACCCGAAAAAGCCAAGGTGGGCCGGCAAGTTCTTCACCGGAGTTCCCGCCCCGGCAGGTGCTCTTACAGTTTTGCTGCCAATCTTCCTGGAACGCCTGGGCGTGCCACACTGGAATGAGCTTGCTCTGCCTGTTGCACTTTACACCATGTTCATCGGCCTCCTGATGGTCAGCCAGTTGCCAACATTCTCCGGTAAGCAGGTTGGTACACATATTCGCCGCGAATGGGTTTTGCCGCTGTTTATTGCCGCTGTCGGTATCGTTGCGCTTGGCGCCAGCTATCCGTTTGAGTGCTTGACAGTGATCAGCATTGGCTATCTTGTTTCCATCCCGTTTGCATGGCGCTCCTACAAAGTCCACTGTGTGAACTGCAAAGGCAGCCACGCCGATTGCGATGTGGTGACCACCGGGATCGGGGAGGAAAGCGTTGCTGAAGGCAAGGCCTTATTAAAAGTCAGCCTTGAAGACATTGCAAAAGCTGGTGTTCCTGAGCCTGAGCAGGAAGAAGGAGAAAACAGCGAGTAAGCTGGCAAGATTGACCTTGCCCCAAAATGCGGACCAGGGGGAAAATGATTGTGTCCCTATAGTGCTGTAAATTATCTGGTTTAGAAATTGAGATAGCCATCGTGGGATTTCTCTTTAGGTTT
>CANNAV010000094.1 GCA_947502585.1 uncultured Pseudovibrio sp. | reverse complement strand
CAATCGCTCACATCAGAACTCTAACACGCAGGATCGCAAGGTATTGTCAATACTGAGATACTTTTGAGTCAGGCTCTAAGAGGAACCCGTCATTTTTCTGCGCGAAGACTGGGCCAGCCGCGCCGCCTGCAACCCAGCCAGTACCAACCCAAACCGCTGGTGGAACAACGGCAAAGGCATGCCGGGAAATCTTCGTGTACATCGAAGTCTATTATAATCGCCAGCGCCTCTATTCAGCTGTGGGCTGTGCAATTCTATAGGAGGCGAGGGCTGATATGACGGTATAAATATCACGCACTGGGCCGCTTTTGGGGCGAGATCAATTCAGCATTTTGCTATTTCGCAGACCACACCCAGGGGCGTGTATGGAAAGGACGCTTTCGACGTGCCGAAGGCGACGCACCGGGCACAGCTCCGTGCAGCTCTTGCTGATCTGGTGAACAACCCCGATTAGCCATTCAGCTCAAGCCTCCCGTGAATCTGTGCAATCTCGTCCTTCCATTGCGCCTGCAGGTGGGGTGATTGTCTGTTCGGTCGGCGCACAAGATCCGCTTCCATCAATGCTTCCAACTCAATTAACCGTTCCAGCAGTTCGTCTTCACCCGAATGTTCAGGTTCAGGAGCACTTTCCTCAACCGTAGTATCGACGGCAGATTGTGAGGCCGCGGCGCTGACAGCTTTTACCTGAACTTCTGCGATTAACGCATAAGCGGCATCCGCATCATTAACCTCCTGCAGACGTCCGTTTTGCACCACCCAGAACCGGTTGCACGTCGCTTCCAACAGATGCCTGTCGTGCGATACCAGCAAGAACGAGCCACTAAATGACTGTAGCTGGTTTGAAAGTTCGTTACGCCCGTAGAGATCCAGGTGGTTGGTCGGCTCATCGAGCATCATCAGGTTGGCCTGCACCTGAGACAGCGAGACCAGCAACAGCCGCGCACGCTCACCACCGCTCAGTTGAGAGACTTTCTGCGACAGCTGATTGTATTTGAATCCAGCCGCAATAATAGTCTTTTCGCAATCAGAAACCCGCAGGTCAACACCCAGAGTTTCACCGACAGACACCATACCCTCAACCAGACTGGCTTCTCCCGGAAGCTGCCGGAGTGTCTGATCATAAAAAGCAATCCGGCAGCGTGGATGGACCCGCACCTCGCCTGCTTCACTCCACCGCTTTTCCCAGCAGCAGCGCAACAGGCTGGATTTACCTGTTCCGTTCGCCCCCATAACTGCAATCCGGTCGCCGGGCCGTACAGCGATGTCATCAACGCCGTATAAAAACACATCCGCCGCAGGCGGCGTCACGTTCAGCTCCTTCAGCTGAATCAGCCGGTCTGCCTGAATTTGCTCACCGGCAATGGACAGGTTCCACGGATACGCCTCGACGGCCTCGGTCTGGTCCTCCTTCATGCGGTCAATCATCTTTTCCATAGACTTTGCTTTGCGCGACAGATCTTCGTTGTCGAACGTGCGCCCCCAATCCGCGAGGCGTCTGGCACTGGCCACAACGCGCTTGATTTCTTTTTCCTCAGCGTCCCGCCGGGCAATACGTGCTTGCGTTAAAACTTCATGCTCTGCCAGGGCCTTCGTGCAGGGCAAAGCAAATGCATGCAACTTGCGATCCTGAAGAATCCAGGTGCGATTGGTGACGGAATCAAGCAGCTTTGCATCATGAGAGATCATCAGAAAGCTGCCCTTCCATGACTTCAGAAAGCTTTCGAGCCAAATAATCGCAGGCAAATCCAGGTGGTTGCCCGGCTCATCCAGCAACAGCAAGTTGGGTTCGCCCATCAAAGCACGTGCCAGCATGAGGCGCGTCATCTGGCCCCCACTGAGATCCTTACAAAGCACAGCGGACTGATGAGGCTCAAACCCCATTTCCGGCAGCATCACATCCACCTTCCAGTCCATCCAATCTCGCTTATTCTTCGGCAGCGCATCACGAACGGCCTCAGCCAGTGTCAGTTCCATAAGTTGTCTGGGAAGATGCTGTTCAACACAGGAAACGATAGCAGCACGGGAGACCGAGATACTGCCTTCGCTCGGCTCACCACGACCAGCAAGGATGTTGAGAAACGTCGACTTACCGCACCCGTTGTGGCCCACAAGTCCAATCCGGTCACCGGCGTTCAGCCCGAAAGACAGATTTTCAAACAACACCCGTTCAGGCGACTGTTGCCACAGACCGCTACCGGTTATCAATGGATTGCTACTGGACTTCGCCATGGGACCGTGCCTCCCAACACATAAAACACCAAGAAACGAAGTAGAGAAGATTTACGGAACTTCCAAGAGGGAGGAAGAGTAATGGAGCAAGGGCACTTCAACTTAGGTGAGCGCAGAGGATTTCGCGCCACACACATCGGCAGAAAATAGTGTGGATCCTTTGAATATCCCTCGCAAACCAGGCGCTCTTCCTCATATGCAGTTTGCTGGGCTGCTCTACATTGCGGAAAAGATTGATACTTATCGCTGCCGCGACTCCCTGAAACAGAAAGAATAAAACCCCGGATGACAACCTCTATGCAAGTCACCGGAAACCAAAAACAGAGCGTTGCGAGGTTTTCACCGTAGCGGAATCCCTGCCTGCTCTCACAGTAGCAATTGGCCTTGTCTACCATGTAAATCCGAACCCAACTTCAAAGCTGCATTTTGCCACAACTGAAATCCGGCACTGCACAGTCGCCGGAAAAACCGCAGTTCAGCGTCCTCGGGGTAACTGGAACTGCCTTCCCGTAAAGTGACCGATTGCATACTTTGAGTTCTGCGCTCGCATCTCGTTGTAGGCCTTTGTAAATCCGGTGGCTGAAAAGCTGATGCCAACCTTTTTACCGGCTCTGGACATCATCACAAATCGCCCCAGATCTGTTGCAGCTTTCATCGCGTTGATGAAGGCCTCTTCAGTTTTACCTTCAATCACACAGCCTTGCGCCGCACAGCGATTGACTCGCGCAACCGCCTGAAAATCGCCAATATTCACACCAACGCCCGGGCCTAACAGAAAATCGAGGGGCAATACATATTGTACCATATTGCTTTTCTCTTTCGGGCTGTAGGTGACTGTCATCAGCAGAATATTCTGGCTGCTTTCTTTATGAACAACACGCTGTTTAATCTGGCAACTCACGCCATTAACTGCGGGTTCATAGCATTCCAGCAGCCAGTCTCCGTACCGTTGCGTGTTAACCTTAGGGCCATTGGTAACAGAATCCTCCCCATTTTGGGTCGACTGAGCAAAACCCGGCGCCCCGCCAAGAAAAAAAACAGCTCCAAGCGCAAGAGCAGCAACTGTACAAAGCGGAAAGCCAAAAATATTCATTTCAATATCTTGCCTGCAACTATAATTATGGGACCGGGTTATCTATCTCACCAATCCAAATCCGTTGCAATATTGAATATTTGCAGGAGAATTCCAGTAAATATTCCCCTGTTTTCCCAAGGTCTGACATTATGAAGTGCGGAAAATTCAACTGCATTGAGCTGCCAGATGCCGACCTGGAAGCAGCAAAGACATTTTACAGTTATGCCATCGGCTGGGTTTCGAGGATGAGGATTATGATCCTGAATACGCAGCCTTCAATGATGGTGACTTCGATGGCGGTTTCTTCAAGGCTGATCTTTCATCCTCCACCGCGAACGGAGCGGCGCTTGCTGTTCTTTATGCAGAAAATCCGGAAGCACTACAAGAAGACCTGGTTCAGAACGGTGTGCAAGTTTACTGATAGATCTTTGCCTTCCTGTGAGGCCGCGTTTCCATTTTCCTGACCCGAATAACAACGAGCATGCTGTCTGGTCAGATTAATGAGAAACAAGGACTTCGCTCACCTGTATTAATGGTAGAGGTGAATTGAAGGGTCCACCCTGATCTATGGACAGGCGTAGCTTCCGGGCGAAATCCAGATTTTCAGGAGATTCGCATGCAGTTCACCAAAACATAAAAGGCCGGTCATTTCAGCGCCCACACTACACGACCCCAAGGCCTGTTGAGTAACAGGTTTCCCAAATCAGTGAAAATGTTAACCAAAGTTCCTTTCAGGGTGGCCTGGATGGTTCAGATTGCTTTGTAATAACGGACCGGATGAGGGAGCTTATGGGCATCATTGTCCTGGCAAGGCCAGTGATCCAGATCGCACGGGCGGTGATGGTCGCCGATTCATTGAGGCCGTTCTTTGGATTGCCCGCACAGGCAGCAATGGCTGGATTTGCCCAGGTATTTCGGCATCTGGAATACAGTATTCAAGCGGTTCCGCGAATGGGTCAAACGCGATGCTTTTTCTCGTATCTTCAAGTCTTTGACTGATTAGCCTGATAGGAAGTATGCGATGATTGCCCGGTCATCGTCATGATACGGCAGGCGTGCCTCCTTTGACTGACGACATCGATTTTGGCGGGCTGCTGGAGGATAAAGCTTTTGCGCAATGATCTGTTTGACGCTGCTATCGTTAACGCAAGCCGCTACTCAACAGGTCCTGGATACCGTCTATTTCGGCGAAGTCTATGAGTTTGTGCATGTAGGGTAAGAGGTCCAGATTTTTGCTGGCGACCCAGTCGTCGTTGTAAAGGGTATCCAGATAACGCTCTCCGCTGTCGCAGATGAGGGTGACGATGGAGCCTTTCTGATCGTTTTCCATCATTTCCTTTGCCAGGGTCAGTGCTCCATACAGGTTCGTGCCTGTTGAGCCGCCGCATTTGCGCAGGATTACCCCTTCCAGCCATCTGATTGTCGCGATGCTTGCCGCGTCAGGTATGTCGATCATTCTGTCGATGACATCCGGCATGAAGGAAGGTTCTACTCTTGGTCTGCCGATTCCTTCAATCAGAGAGGGCTTGTTCCTGACGATGCTTTTATCTCTGTTTCGGTAGTACTCATGAAACACGGAGTTCTCAGGATCCACGACACAGAGCTGTGTTCTGGAGTAGTCCTTAGTATGGAGCCTGATGTAGCGGCCAAGGGTTGCTGTTGTCCCGCCTGTTCCGGCACTCATGACGATCCATTTGGGTGCGGGGAAGCGTTCCAGCTCCATTTGAGAGAACAGGCTCTCGGCTATGTTGTTGTTTCCGCGCCAGTCCGTGGCCCGCTCTGCAAAGGTGAACTGGTCCACGTAATGGCCTCCCAGCTCTTCTGCCAATCGCGCAGCTTCCTTGTAGATCTGACCGGGCTCCACCAGATGCACCTCCCCGCCCAGCGCTTCGATCTCTCTTATCTTCTCCGTCGCTGTGGCCCTGGGAGCGACTGCGACGAAGGGGTTTCCGATCAGCCGCGCAAAGTACGCCTCAGAGATCGCCGTTGAGCCTGAGGAGGACTCCACGACTGGTGTTCCCTCGCAGATCCAGCCGTTACAGATGCCATACAGGATGAGCGAGCGTGCCAGCCTGTGCTTGAGGCTGCCGCTTGGGTGGGTGCTTTCGTCCTTGAGGTAAAGATCAATACCCGCTCTGGTGAGCCTGGGTATATCCAGTTTGATCAGGTGTGTATCGGCAGACCGATGGTAGTCCGCCTCAATGCTCTTAATCGCCTGCAGCGCCCAGGCTCTGCTCAAGGGGGTTCTGTGAGTATTATGGCTGTTGAACTCAAGCATAGAAACATCTGCCTTGCTGCTGCTTTAATACGCCCTGCCCGCAGCGCATTTCTTCGGCTCAGGTATAACGGCTGCTTTGCCATCCGCATAGGCTGATCAATGCCGTACAAACAGAAAGTATAGCCGCTGGTGAAAATGAGAGAGTTTCAGAAAGAACTTACAGCTGCGTGTGGCTGATCATGGAGGCCCGGTACCGGGCTCTGTATTGCGAGGGTGTCAGGCTGAAGTGTTTTTTGAAAATGTTGGTGAAGGACGACGCGTTCTCATAGCCAACCTCAAGGGCAATGGCCGCAATCGACTGATCGGATGATCTGAGCAGGGTCAGTGCCTTATTAAGCCGCATTTCGAGTTGCAGTTGTTTTGGGGATTTGCCGTAGGAGGCTTTGAGTTTCTTTTGCAGGCTGCTGACTGAGTAACCGCCCTCTTTCGCAAGCTCAGAGACCCTGTTGTACTCAGGCAACTGCTCCTTTACGCTCTGCAATCGCTTTGCAACTGAGTTTTGATCGATGAAATCTGTGTTTCGGCCCGTTGCCAGTTCAAGCGCTGTGTTCAGGATGGACGCAGCGCCGTTGCCACCCACTGCAAACGTGTCTGTGAGCGAGGCGACGAAGTTGAGGTACTTGAGCGCGAGTGGTGAGAGGTCCTGATGGCTGTCGCTTGCGTGCCGGAAGAACTGAGAGATAGCGGCATTGTCACTGACATCGATGATCAGGAAGCGACTGCCGGAGGTGGTTTCGCTGTCGTGCAGGGTTTTGGGTGCGATGAGGCCGACTGAACCGACCGTCAGTTCCCTGTAGTGGCCGCCGATTTCAATCTGCATTTCGCCCTGTAACGGAATAACAGCTTGTGCGAACGCGTGGCGGTGCCCGAGCTCCAGCCTATCATATTCACGAATAACGGCTTGATATGACATGACTTAGCTCCAGATCTCCACCCCGGTCCATAAGCAGGGTAAATGGACTGGTCGCTCAGGGATATAGTGTAAATCCACAAATCTCAAAAAGAAAATCCATTTCCTTTTTTGCCTAATTCTAATACGCAGGAATTAGGGCAGGATCTGGTCGGTCCCGCTGGAACCTCCAGCGATGTGATGGCCCCAATCTTCAAGCGGAATTTTTAATGCTACAGAACCAAACAGCTGGCAAGGTCAGCGCTGCGACCATGATCGGGAGTATCTCCATTGTTTTATGGGGCACGCTTGCTGTGCTGACCAGGCTGACAGGCGATCAGTTTCCGCCGTTTCAGCTGCTGGCCATGACGTTTACGGTGGCGACGCTCACACTCTCCGGCAAACTATTGACGGGAAAGGCTGATGTGCGTTCCGCCTTCAAACTACCTCTAGCCGGATGGCTGCTTGGTGTTGGCGGGTTGTTTGGTTTCCATGCGCTGTACTTTGTTGCTTTGCAGAATGCGCCTGCTGTTGAAGCGGGACTGATCGCCTACATCTGGCCGCTGCTCATCGTGCTGTTCTCTGCCCTGTTGCCGGGAGAGAACATCACAAAATGGCATGTTGGCGGAGCTCTTGTCGCGGCGGCTGGCTATTGGGTTTTGCTTGGCTGGGACAGTTCTGCTGGCAATCTGCAATGGGAGTATGTTGTAGGCTATGCGGCGGCGGCTGGTTGTGCGCTGATCTGGTCCAGCTATTCCGTTTTGAACCGACTGATCAGGAACACCTCTTCTGATGCGGTGATCGGCTATTGTGCTTTAACTGCTGTGTTTGGATGGCTCGCACACTTTCTCTGGGAGACCACCGCCCTCCCTCAGGACCTCACCCAAATTATCGCTGTGACTGGCCTGGGGGTGGGACCAGTGGGCATTGCCTTTTACACGTGGGACTTTGGCGTGAAGCACGGCAACGTACAACTGCTCGGCGTCCTCGCCTATGGTGCGCCTTTGATCTCAACGCTTCTGCTGATTGTATTTGGAGAAGGCACTTTCGATGCGAACATCGTGATCGCAGCTCTGGCGATTGCAGGCGGGTCCCTGATTGCGGCGAAGAGGGTGGTTCAGAAGTCCTGCGGAACTCCCTGACTATTGGTATACATTTGACCGAGCCGCCATTGAGCCTGAGTGTCTCCATCCACAGCTAACATCAGGGTATCTTCAAGATCATCGCTATAGGCGAAAGAGGCGGAAAGGCAAACAGGAAGAAGGAGACACGTCTGTAATGTTATTTTTAAATGCCGAGAATGCATAATTCTATTTCTTAATTTTTCAATTGCCAGATCAACACGTTTTGCAATCTAAGCTCAATCCCGCTTCCCCTTAAAGAACGTTTTGAGCATTGCGGCTGAGTCTGTTTCGGCGAGGCCGGAGTAGACGTCGGGGGTGTGGTGGCAGGTTGGGGAGGAATAGAGGCGGACGCCGTGGTCTACGCCGCCGCCTTTGACATCCCCTGCCCCATAATAGAGCCTGCGGATGCGGGCGAAGGAGATGGCGGCAGCACACATTGGGCATGGTTCCAGCGTCACATAGAGGTCACAGCCTTCGAGTCGCTGGGAGCGGAGCTGCTTTCCGGCTTCGCGAATGGCCAGCACTTCTGCGTGGGCGGTGGGGTCATTCAGCTCCAGAGTGCGGTTGCCCGCTGAGGATAAGACATCTCCATTTTTCACAATTACACAGCCGATGGGCACTTCTCCGCGCGTTTCTGCTGCGCGCGCTTGCTCCAATGCCAGATCCATAAAAGTAGAGTTCAGTGTGGGCTTTGTCATAGGCGCAAGCTAGATCTTATTGCCAAAAAGTGAAAGCCGATTTTGGATAAAGACGCGCAAAAACAAGAGGGAAAGCAGCTCACCATGAGCCGGTTCCATGCAAGCTCCAGCTCTGCTGATTGCTCAGGTTGCCGTCATTTATGAAAGTGCGGGGTGAGTCTACGGCAAAAAAAAACGAACGTCTGCCTTTGCCCCTTTGCCATCTGGCGCCGCTTAGGGTAAGACCGGGTAAGAGTACGTTCGCGCTTTGAAGGCATCTTCGCGTCGCGCTCCTATTTCTTTTTATGAGTAAATTCTCGTCGTCTGATTGAATGCAGTCAAACGGAATGAACTCTGACAACATTCGAATATTGTGTGGCATCTGGCAGACTGCTGGGCAGCCAAGGCGGTGACGCCTATGCGAGCTCATCCAGTGTATCTGATCAGATTGCAGAAAGTTAAAGGCCCCGGTTCTCCGGGCAAGAGCCAATGAAAAACAGCGGTAAAAAACCATCTAACTCCCCCCGCAAATCTGGCGAGCAGACCAGGAAATCCTCCGGCGATAAAAAATCAGAACAGACCGTGACCCTAGCAGGCGAACGCATTGCCAAGGCAATGGCACGTGCTGGTCTGTGCTCTCGCCGTGATGCAGAAACATGGATTGAAGCTGGCCGTGTCAGCGTCAACGGCACCGTGCTGGAAACACCAGCTTTTACCGTTACCCGGAAAGACAAGGTTGTCGTTGATGGCAAACCTTTACCAACCCGTGAGCGGACGCGCCTCTGGCTCTTCCACAAGCCGCGTGGCACGGTAACCACCAATAAAGACCCGGAGGGTCGTAAAACTGTTTTTGATATTCTGCCTGCTGACATGCCACGCGTTGTGACTGTTGGCCGCCTGGACATCAACACAGAAGGTTTGTTGCTGCTGACCAATGACGGTGGCCTTTCCCGCGTGATCGAACTACCTGCGACTGGCTGGCTGCGCCGCTACCGCGTGCGCGCCTACGGTAAGGTGACTCAGGAGCAGCTGGACGCCCTGAAAGACGGCGTTGCCATTGACGGTGTTCTTTATGGCGCTATTGAAGCGACACTGGACACGGAAAAAGGTGACAACGTTTGGCTGACCATTGGCCTGCGTGAAGGCAAGAACCGCGAAGTTAAGCGTATTCTTGAGCATCTTGACCTTTCCGTGAACCGTCTGATCCGAATTTCCTTTGGTCCGTTCCAGCTGGGCGACCTTGGTGACGGTGAGCTGCAGGAAATCCGTGGCCGGGTGCTGCGCGATCAGCTGGGTGAACGCCTTGTATCTGAAGCTGACCTGGACTTTGACGCACCTATCGTCAACCAGATGGATACCCGGACCAGCAAACAAGCTGAGTTAAAGAAGAAAAGGAAATCTTCCGGTGGTGCCGGCGGAGGCTGGATCAGCGCAAAAGATGCGGCGGCTGTTCTTGCAAAGAATAAGAGAAAGCCGATGCGCCATGGCAAAAACCAGCGAGATGGTGACAGTGAGCGCACTGAGCAGAACCCGTTTGGTGACCGCAAGCACGTTGGTGTGAAACCAACATTTGGCGAACGAAAACCGTTTGAAGATCGTGGTGAACGCAAATCTTCTGGAGATCGTGATCGCGGCGAGCGTAAGCCGTTCGGTGACCGTGACCGGAGTGAGCGCAAGTCATTCGGGGACCGTGACCGGAGTGAGCGCAAGTCATTCGGGGACCGTGACCGTCAGGCTGGACCTTCCCGCTTTAGCAGTAATGAGCGTGGCAATAACAGCAAGCCGCGCCGCGTGTTCAGTGCAGACGGCAGCGTAGATACATACACTCCAGGTTTTGATGAGGACGACAGCAGAACCACTGCAAAGCGTAGGCCGGCAGAGCGTCGTTTTGGCACCCGCACCAAGCGCGGTGATTTCGATCTGGCTCATGGCGGCACAAAACGCCCTGCAGAGGCGGACGCTCCAAAGCGTGACGACCGTCGCGATGGTGGCTTTAACCCTGCAGACAATGCCGGTTATTCTGGCGATACCGGCCCAACGCCGGGTGAGCGGCGCTTCTCTAACCGACGCTCTCGTGAGGATACCCCTTCGAATGAAAAGCGCAGCGGCTTCAACAAGCAACCACGTGGCGATAAGCGCGAAGGTGGTCGTGACGGCGGTAAGCCGGGCTTCAGCAAAGGGCCGCGCGAAGGCGGACGCGATGGCGGCAAGCCGCGCTTCAGTAAGGGTCCACGCGAAGGCGGACGTGATGGCGGCAAGCCGCGCTTCAGTAAGGGTCCACATGGCGGTAAGAGCCCTGGCGGCGGTAAAGCGCGCGGTGGTCGCCCGGTAGGGGATCGTTCTGGCGCACCTCGTGGGAACAAAGGTGGCAGAAAATCGTGAGAATTGTTGCCGGACGCTTTCGGGGAACTGCTCTCGCTAAGCCCAAGACACAAAATACACGGCCAACCAGTGACCGGATGAGAGAAACCATTTTTAATGTGCTCGCTCATTCCTATGACAATCCGGTTCAGGGCGCTCGTGTTCTGGACCTGTTTGCAGGGACCGGTGCTCTTGGTCTGGAAGCGATGAGCCGAGGCGGTAAGTACTGCGTCTTTGTTGAAGAGGCCGTTGAGCCGCGCGGTCTGATTCGCAGGAATGTGGAAACCACCGGATTGATGGGCGCTACAAAGGTCTTGCGACGTGATGCGACATTTTTAGGGGAAGCGGGAACTATTGCTCCGTTCGACCTGGTGTTTCTGGATCCACCCTACCGCAACGAGCTGGGCGAAAAGGCTCTGGCCAGCGCTGCGGCTGGCGGCTGGCTCAATAGTGGCGCTCTTTGCATCTGGGAAGAAGATGCGAGCGTTTCTCCACTGATCCCTGATGGATTTAAAGGGCTGGAAGTACGCCATGTGGGCGACAGTCAGGTCCTCATTCTCCGGTATCCTGGCGTATAGTCCGGAAAGGCCCTATATATAAAGGGTAGAAGAAGGTCTTTTCGATGTGATGTCGGAAGGGCCTTTTTTATTGCCCGCCCCCTCACCGCGCGGGCAGGCCACCGCCGAGACAGGTTGCGCCAGCCTGATGATAGCGCTGTACTGCGGCAAGGGCCCTGGTCAGGCGTGGGTATGCTGAAGACGACTTTAGTCTCTGCCTCCTGAAAAACAAAGATTTGCGGGAATGAGGTTCACAGCTCACATAGCAGCGCGTCAGCCCTCAAAAGAACGCAAAATTCCCAAACCAGCGCAAATAATTTATACTTAGCATTACTGTCAATGTACTTAATTACATTTTTTGAATACCCCCGACGAAAACCCGCATGGTTTTCGTGATTCGAATGACACGGGTTGCACAAGAAAAGCACATGCAAATCCGATATACATATTTTTATCAAATAATAACAATAACTTAATTAGGTATAGAGCACCTTTATTTTGTATTTGTTACATCTACCTATTTTGAAACAAAAGCGTTGCAGGAATGAAACAACGATTTTGAATAGCTTGATAACTATAGGTTATTTTTAGAGTTATTATTGCATACATAAGCATCTGATGGCATCAATAGCCCCAGGGAATTCGCGTACACAACAATAAAATTAGTTTTGCTTAGGTAGCACTTGGGCCACCTTGAGTATTTTTTTCGATAAACCTTGTCTGAGGAGTGGGTTTCTACCCGATTAGGAGTTGAATTATGCGCCACTTTACAACTAGCGCCACAGCAGCGCTTATGATGAGTGCCACTCCGGTCCTTGCAGCCGATCTTCCCGTTGCACCGGAGCCCGTAGAATACGTCCAGATTTGTGACGCCTACGGTACTGGATATTTTTATATTCCAGGCACTGATACCTGTTTGAGAATTCGCGGTCGTGTTCGTGCGGAATACCGTTTCAACAACTTTGGAGCAGGCCCAAACGACTGGACTGAGCGGACAAGAAACTCAACATCCACTCGTGCACGTGGTTACATCCGCATGGACGCCCGAACTCAAACAGAATACGGCTTGCTTCGTGCTTACGTTGATTTGTTCGGAACAGTCGACACGCCTGGCTTTATTCAGGATGACAGCTCTATTCCGAATGTGAACAATCCAGTTGGCTCTTTCGGGGATGAACAGAACAACACTATAATGACGCTTGATTATGCGTTCGTGCAGTTTGGTGGTATGACCATTGGGCGGGCAAAGTCTTTCTATGACTTCTGGACCGGCTATGCCTACGGTGCGATCACCACCGTAGCATACTCTGACCAAAACCTATGGCTTGCTGGTTATACCTTCGATCTGGGTAACGGCTTGTCAACCAGCTGGTCTGTGGAAGACAGGACAGCTCGCCAGCAGAACCTCTTTACTGGTGAATATCTGGACTCAACCGGATTTAACCAAGGTTACGGCGGCATGCGCTACCCGGACCTTGTTGCTAACATCCGCCTTGATCAGGGTTGGGGGTCAGCACAGATTATGGGGGCTCTTACCGAGGTCCGTTATCTTGAATCTTACCCATCTGGCCTTCTTGGTTGGGCTGTTGGTGGTGGTTTTGAATTTGATTTGCCATTTATGAGCAGTTACCTCACCGACTTACAAGGTGTCGTTCAGGCAACCTTCTCTCAAGGTGCTCTCGGTTACGTTAACAGTGACTGGCAGAATGTTGTCTGGGATGCCACATCACTTACAGACGGAGAAGACGGGATCGCAACCGGCTGGTCCATTGCAATGGGCTTCCAGGCTGACTTCACTCCTGAGTGGAACGCAGCAATCCAGGCTTCTTATGCCAACGCACGCTCCAAGTTCCTCTGGAACCAGAGCCAGTGGGATGTTGTTGGTAAGGTTGGCTGGACGCCAGTAAGCGGCTTTGAAATTGGTACCGAAGTTGCATACCGCAACATAGGTCTGGGTGATCTTTATCCGGATAACTCAACAAATGGTGGCAACCCAACTCGCCCAATCGGCCAACAGGATATCATCTCAGTCCTGCTCCGTGTTCAACGGGATTTCTGAGGCCACATGTCAGAACCCATCGATTACCTTGTGTAATCGAGAATGCGAACTGGAATAGGCGGATCATTGACCCGCCTATTCTGGCTTTTGTCGTGAAAACTAGTGGATTGTGCGAGACAAATAGCTCCTGATGTGGTATAGTCGGGCATGTGCACAAAAAACTCATTCAGCGTCTCGAGTGAAGACCGCAGCCGACTTGA
>CANNAV010000093.1 GCA_947502585.1 uncultured Pseudovibrio sp. | reverse complement strand
ACAGGGCCTTTTTCGCCCACAGGGTGGGTCAGTTTTGGATGCAAAAAGTGGGTCAATTTTCAATGCTGATTGACACTCCATAGCAACGTTTGTGCTCATGAAATAAGTCCTGTATCCGTGTCAGTAATTGTTCATCATTGGCAGCTTTCAGCCGACGGCGCTCAGAGCTGCAACAAAGGCATGAAAGACGCTGCGGCATACCTTCAGAACACGGCACAGGAGGCGGATGGAAAACTGCTCTTTATGCTCGCAGATGAAAGCGTATCTGACGCTCATGTCTTCCCCGCCCATTGTGCGAAAAAAGCCGGGGCCTTTCTCAGGATTTCATTTTCTTCACGAGCTTCCTTCAATTCCTTGCGTAATTTTGCAAGTTCAGCTGCATCGCTTTTTTTTAAGGGGCCAGCGCCTGTGAAGAGCCTGCCGCAAGACGCTCCAGATGCCATGACTTGAGCTGAGCGGGTGTAAGCCCAGGCTCATCCGAAACGCTCTTGTAGCTTGCTCCTTCCCCGGAAAGGCGTGCAACAGCCTCATCTTTAAAATCATCTGTAAACCGGCGTTTTGTGCCTCGCCCATAACAAATCTCCTAGACATGAGCATATTTTACCCCTGGTCCGCATTTGGGGGGCAAGGTCAGAACAAAACCGCCTGTATCTTCCGAGCCATCTGCCCTTAACGTGGCATTGGGGCTGGGATTGTCATGCTGCGCTGTGATACCCATGCTATGCAGGTCCATCTGGACGAAGTTGCCAAACACGTAATTAGTTGCGTTTGCCTGCCCAGAAAACCGTTTTGTAATTTTCGGTAATAAATATTACACAGTGCCGCCCAATGATGCTTCCAGACTGGCAAGCTCCTGCCCGCCAGCCATGAGATCCTGCAGTTCCTCAGCGCTGATTTCGCCCTTCTTCGCGGTGCCGAGGGTTTTGCCCCTGTTCAGCACTGTGAAGCGGTCCCCCACTGCCATGGCGTGGCGTACGTTGTGCGAAATGAACACGACCCCGACGCCCTTTTTGCGGACCTTGTCCATGGTCGAGAGCACGTTTGAAGTCTGGCGTACGCCAAGAGCAGAGGTTGGCTCATCGAGGATGAGGACTTTCGCGCCGAAATAAACAGCGCGTGAGATTGCGACTGTCTGGCGTTCCCCGCCGGACAATGTGCCCACGGCCTGATCGGGTTCGCGCAGATTGATGCCCATCCTGGACATTTCTTCCATA
The DNA here is from genome assembly GCA_947502585.1 of uncultured Pseudovibrio sp. Lineage (GTDB taxonomy): Bacteria > Pseudomonadota > Alphaproteobacteria > Rhizobiales > Stappiaceae > Pseudovibrio. Next base: position 12,339 of record CANNAV010000093.1, on the reverse strand, counting down.
GTGACCTGGCTGGCGTATTTATGGTCAAAACAGGAGATGGGACCAAACTTCCTGACCGGCTCGCGGCCAAGCCAGAAATTGCGGGTGATGGACATGAGCGGGATCATCGCCAGGTCCTGATGCACCGTTGCGATGCCTGCATTCATAGCATCACGCGGGCTCTCAAAGACCTGCTTTTGACCATCAACCAAGATCTCGCCCTTGCCTGGCTTGTGCACACCGGACATGGTTTTGATGAAGGTGGACTTACCTGCACCGTTGTCACCAAGCAGACAATGCACTTCTCCAGGCAGGACCGAGAAGGACACACCAGCCAAAGCAATGACAGAGCCAAATTGCTTTTCGATGTTCTTCATCTCAACAATAGGTGTGTGCATGATCAGCGTTCTCCTGTTACGCGTTTGCGGATCATGTTGTTGAACAACACCGCTATCAGCAGCATGGAACCAAGGAAGACCAGATACCAGTCCTGATCGATATTGGTATAACTGAGGCCAATCAGCACCATTCCGAAGATGATGGAGCCGAAGAAGGCGCCAATTGCAGAGCCGTAGCCACCTGTCAGCAAACAGCCACCGATCACCGCTGCAATGATAGCCTCAAACTCTTTCTGGAAGCCACGGCGGGCATCTGTTGAGCCTGCATCCATGACAGTCAGGATTGCAACAAGAGCTGCACAGCATGCCGTGAACATGAACAGGTACATCTTTACCTTGCGCACCGGCACTCCGGAATTGTTTGCCGCGTTGCTGTCGCCACCTGCTGCAAAGATCCAGCTTCCAAACGGAGAGCGAAGCAGAACCCAGGTTGCCAGAAGAGCCAACAAGCCAAACCAGATAATCTCGACGGGGATACCTTCCACTTTTGGTTTGCCGGACCTGAAGGTGTCTGTCCATCCGGCTTCAGCCAACCAGTAAAAAAGCGATGTGAACGCCTCCCCGCTGAAGAAGTTCGCCAGCCAGCTGCCTTCAAATTCTGCACGGATGCCGCGCAGCTGAGTGGAGCCGCCAGTTGCTGCTTTGAGGCCAACCAGAGACAGGCCGCGCAGGATGAACAGGAACGCAAGCGTTACAATGAAGGACGGCAGGCCTGTACGGATAACGATCTGTCCGTTGATGGCACCCATCCCAGCAGCCACAATAAAGGTGACACTGATCGCTGCATAAAGCGGCAAGTCAAAGGTAACCATTGCCGTTCCGAAAATCAGGCCTGTGAACGCAACCATAGACCCGACGGAAAGGTCAAACTCGCCGCCGATCATGAGAAGTGCCGCCCCGATTGCCAGAATGCCAAGCTGGGCAGCAGGTGTCATGAAGTTCAGTATCCCCGCGAGGGTGAACATCTTAGGGTCAGCAGTAAAAAGAAAGAAAATTGTTACGAGAGCAAGGCCAGCAAGGGCGCCGAGTTCAGGACGCTTCATGAGCCGCGAGATGAGCGAGACGTTTTTTACTCTTTCGTCCGCGCTCTCAACAGCAAGATCGGACATTTAATTTTCCTTAGTTTTGCATGAACCAGGAGGGATGCGGGCACCCCTCCCATAGCAAAGCTCCTTAGAGCCGGGCACGTATCCCTGCCCGAAAAACCGGGCATTTTTCGCAGATAAGCGCTAGCGGATACCCCGAGCGGACAGCTCTACAACCTGACCGGCTTTATCAGCAGTGATCAGGTTTGGACCGGACGGAACGTTGCCACCAGGGATAAGTCCGTACTCTGCATTAAGAGCGAGGAAGATCACAGGCAGATAGCCCTGAAGGAACTGCTGCTGGTCGATTGCAAATGCTGCTTTACCGTCAGCAACTGACTGCAGGAACCCTGCGGACATGTCAAAGGTTGCAATATTTACTTCACCAGTGCGCCCAACTACCTCAACAGCTGCCACCGCCGGCTCACCTACGAGAGCTGCACCCAGGCCCATGATGGTGTCGATGTCCTCGTTGGATTCCAGAGTCGCCTTGATTTTTGCTTCAACCTCAGCCGGATCGTTATTTGTTGGAACAACGGTAACGGTGCCACCAAAGCCAGCGGCAAAACCGTCACAGCGCAGGTCGAGGGAAACGTTGCCCACTTCCTGGTTGACGCAAATTCCGACCTTGCCGCCCATGTCAGCAAGCTTTTTTCCTGCTGCTTTACCGGCATCATACTCGTCCTGCCCTACGTGCAGCAGAGCGCCAAGGTTTGCTGACACGTCACCTCCGGAATTCATGGAGATAACCGGAATGCCCGCTTCTACCGCTTTGGTAATGGATGGGCCGAGCGCGTCGCCGTCCGGAATGGACACAACAATTCCGTCCGGCTCCTGAACGATTGCAGCATCAATCAGCTGGCTCATGGCCACCATGTCAAAAGTTTCCGGAGCACGATAAGAAACGTTGACGCTGCTGTCTTTTGCTGCTTTGTCTACGCCGTTTTTAACAACAGACCAGAATGGGTCGTTCGCCTGACCGTGGCTCACAACAATGATGTCAGCAGCCATTACAGCAGGTGCAGCCATGATCGCAGCAGCAGCCACGAACGCACGTAAAGTCTTTTTCATATAAACCTCCCAAGATTGGCGTATGCCAAATTTAAATCAGAGCTTCTCCCGGAAATCCGGCGTGTATCTTGCCCACAAACACCAGAATTCGAATGCGTTTCCACACGATTTGCAGTTCCAGGCCGTCCCACAGGCAAAAGCACCCATCCCCCCGAAAAATTATATCAACGCAAACCTGATTGCGGCAAATCCGCGCTGGATCAGCACGACATAGAGGACGATGGACAGAGCACGTTTTTCTGGCCCTGCAAGCGTAGAATCTATCAAATTTTATAGAACGTACATTGCGAATTTTCAAGTTTTGGAATATATTTTTTTTATGACACAGAATTCAGAGGCAATAAGCCCAGACATTCCCCCGGATTACGAGAGCCTGAAAGCCCGTATAAGTACTCTTTCGGGCAGCATGCCCAAGCGCCTTTTGCAGTGCGCAAGATATGCTTTGGCGAATCCGGACAAAATCGCTCTTGGCACAACAGCTGAGATTGCCAGTGCTGCAGACGTGCAGCCTTCTACACTTGTTCGCTTTGCTCAAACGCTGGGATTTGACGGTTTCTCGCAGATGCAGCAGATCTTTCAGGGACACTTGGTAGGCCGTAACTCTGAGTATACGGAACGCCTGACGAAAATCCGCGAGAGTGGGGCAAACACTCCGGGCAGCATACTGGGCAACTTTGCAGAACGTTCCAAACAGGCGCTTGACGACCTTCTGCACCAGTTCGACACAGTTGCTCTTGAGCGCTCCATTGAAGCGTTGTCAGGTGCGGAAAACATACATTTACTGGGCCTTAGACGTGCATATCCGGTCGTCAGCTACCTCCACTATACGTTGGGCAAGATGGGCGTAAGAACAAACCTTCTGGAATACACTGGTGGCATTCTGGAGGATCGCGTTCAGTTCATCAGTGAGAACGATGCTTTGTTTGTGGCGACCTTTAACCCTTACTCTCCTGACGTGGTTGAGTTTGCAAGCAAGACTTTTGGGCGTGGCGTCCCTGTTGTGTCTTTGACCGACAGCGTTCTGTCCCCAATTGCCCGCGTTTCCTCAACAGTTCTGGAGGTTAATGAGGCTGAACACGGTGCGTTCAGATCACTGTCCACAACCATGTGTCTTGCCACTTCTATCGCAGTTGCCGTTGGCGATGCGCGAAAGTGGACGTCACTCTCATAGTGTTCTTTGAGGAAAAAACAGGGAACCGGCTTCCGTGACATTTTGGAAAAGTCCTTTCTTTTTTTTGAACGTATATTCCACTTGTGATTATTTTTGGAATATGTAATCCTTCGGGAAGTGCCAGTACCTGATTGGGAGAATCCGTTGAAATCACTTGATGTCATCACAATCGGCCGGTCGTCAGTCGACCTGTATGGAACGCAGATCGGCGGCCGGCTGGAAGACATGTCTTCATTCAATAAGTATGTCGGCGGCTCACCAACCAATATTTCAGTGGGAACAGCCCGTCTTGGGCTTAAATCTGCCCTTATCTCCCGCGTAGGGGATGAACATATGGGCCGTTTCATCCGCGAACAACTGGTCAAAGAAGGCGTTTGCGTTGATGGCCTTGTGACTGACAAGGACCGGCTGACAGCCCTTGTTATTCTTGGCATTCGCGACAAAGAAAAGTTTCCGCTGATTTTCTACCGTGAAAACTGTGCCGACATGGCGCTTTGCGAAGATGATATTGATCCTGAGTTTATTGCCCGATCCGCCTGTGTAACTGTTACAGGTACACACCTTTCGCACCCACGCACGGAAGCTGCGGTTTTAAAAGCGCTGCGTCTTGCGAAAGAAAACGGCTCCCGCACTGCTCTGGACATTGACTACCGCCCGAACCTTTGGGGCCTTGCAGGTCACGGGGAGGGTGAAGAGCGTTTCATCGCTTCTGAGAAAGTAACCGACGCGCTGCACAGGCACCTGCACCTGTTTGATCTAATCGTTGGCACAGAAGAAGAATTCCACATCGCTGGCGGTTCCACCGATACGCCTGAAGCACTGTGCGCCGTGCGCAAGGTCAGCGAAGCTGTTCTAGTTTGCAAGCGTGGCCCCATGGGCGCTGTGGTGTTTGAAGATGAGATTGGCGCAAGCCCTGATGAGGGGAAGTCCGGTCCCGGCTTTCCGATTGAAGTGTTCAACGTGCTTGGTGCTGGCGATGGCTTCATGTCCGGCCTGCTGCGCGGATGGCTGAAAGATGAAAGCTGGGAAACCACCCTTACCCTTGCTAATGCATGTGGTGCGTTTGCGGTATCCCGCCATGGCTGTGCGCCTGCTTACCCAAGCTGGGAAGAGCTGCAGTGGTTCCTTGATAACGGTTCCTGCGAGCATGCTCTGCGCAAAGACAGGAAACTGGAGCAGATCCACTGGTCTACCAACCGCAAGGGCGACTGGTCCAACATGAAGGTGTTCGCCTTCGACCACCGTGCTCAGCTTGAAGACATAGCTGTAAAAGTTGGCGCATCTGAAAACAAAATTCCTGAGTTCAAAGAGCTTTGCCTTAAAGCTGCTCAGCAGGTCCGGGCGGGCGGTGGCGGCTACGGCATTTTATGTGATGGCCGCCTTGGTGAGGAAGCTCTGTTCAGGGCAACTGGTTCCGGTCTTTGGATTGGCCGCCCTGTTGAGCTGCCGGGTTCTCGTCCGCTGGAGCTGGAGATTGGTCCTGACCTTGGCTCTCAACTGGCAGAATGGCCGGTTGAACATGTGGTCAAGGCGCTGTGCTTCTGCCACCCTGATGACAGCGCTGAGATGAAAGCCCGCCAGGAAGAGACAATCCTTCGCCTTGCGCATGCATGCCGCGAAAACAATCTGGAATTTTTGCTGGAAATCATCCCGTCCAGGGTTGGGCAGGTTGATGATGTGACCACCGCAACCATCATCCGTCGCTTTTACGATCTGGGCGTTTACCCCGACTGGTGGAAGCTGGAACCTTTGAAGAGCGATACGGGCTGGCAGAACGTGTGTGATGCGATCAAGAAGAATGATCCCTGGTGCCGCGGTATTGTTGTGCTTGGCCTTGATGCACCTGTTGAAGAACTTTCTGCGAGCTTTGAGGTTGCAGGCAAGTATGACCTTGTGAAAGGTTTTGCTGTGGGCCGCACTATTTTTGCTGAAGCTGCTGAGAAGTGGCTTGGCGGAACCATTTCTGACAGCGAGGCCGTTGCTGACATGGCTGCAAAATTTGAAGTCCTCGGATCTGTCTGGGAGCGGGCCCGAGTGGATAAGAAAGAAGTTGCATGAGCACGATCAGATTAACAGCCGCGCAGGCTCTGGTTCGATATCTGGCAGCCCGGAAGACGCCTGAGGGAGACAGTTTTATTGCCGGGGTCTGGGCTATTTTCGGTCACGGCAACGTGGCGGGTCTTGGAGAAGCGCTTTATCACGCACAGGACACGCTGCCGACCTATCGCGGTCACAACGAGCAAGGCATGGCTCACGCGGCTGTTTCCTATGCCAAGGCATCCAACCGTCGCCGTGCGATGGCTGTGACCACCTCCATCGGTCCGGGCGCAACCAACATGGTGACTGCTGCTGCGCTGGCTCACGTGAACCGCCTGCCGGTTCTGCTGCTGCCAGGTGATGTGTTTGCAAACCGTGCACCGGACCCGGTGCTTCAGCAGATTGAAGACTTTCAGGATGGCACCGTGAGTGCAAACGACACCTTCCGACCGGTAAGCCGTTACTATGACCGCATCCAGCGCCCCGAGCAGCTTCTGACTGCCCTGCCACGCGCAATGGCGGTCATGACTGATCCGGTGGAGTGTGGCCCTGTGACGCTGGCCATGTGTCAGGACGTGCAGGCTGAAGCGTATGACTGGCCTGCGAGTTTTTTTGAAGAGCGCACGCTGCACTTCCGCCGTCCTGCACCTGATGCAGGTGAGCTGGAAACTGCCGTTGCTGCGATCCGCGCAGCAAAGAGGCCAATGATTATTGCGGGTGGTGGTGTGCATTACTCGCTGGCAACTGATGATCTGAAGAGCTTTGCCGAGGCACACAGTTTGCCCGTTGCAGAAACGCAGGCTGGCAAGTCCGCTCTGCCATGGGATCATGAGCTGAATCTGGGCAGTGTTGGTGTAACCGGCTCTTCAGCTGCAAACGCTGTTGCGGAAGAGGCTGATCTGATCATTGCTATAGGCACCCGCCTCCAGGACTTTACCACAGGCTCACGGACTCTTTTCAAGAACCCGGATCGCCGTATTTTGCAGCTGAACGTAGCCTCCTACGACAGCGGCAAACACAATGCGCTCCCTCTGGTATGTGATGCGCGTGCTGGCCTGCAGGCTCTCAGCCACAATCTGGGCAACTGGAAAGCCGGGACTGAGACATTCTCTCACCGAGCAAAATGGCTCTTTGCTGTTGAGAGTGCAACGGCTGAACCTGAGGGCGGTAACGAGCTGCCAACTGATGCGCAGGTGATCGGCGCTGTGCAGCGTGCCTCTGACACAGACACCACTGTTGTGTGCGCTGCTGGCGGCTTGCCGGGTGAGCTTCACAAGCTTTGGAAGGCTGACAAGCCGGGTGGATATCATCTGGAATACGGCTACTCCTGCATGGGCTATGAGATTGCCGGTGGTCTTGGCGTGAAGATGGCCAGGCCAGAAAATGAAGTGATCGTCATGGTTGGCGATGGCAGTTACATGATGATGAACTCTGAGCTGGCGACCTCCGTCATGCTGGGTCACAAGATCATCGTGGTTCTGCTGGACAACCGCGGTTATGGCTGCATCAACCGCTTACAGATGGCAACCGGTGGTGACAACTTCAACAACCTGTTGGATGACACCTGCCACGTTGAGCCATCCAACATTGATTTTGCTGCACATGCGGGCGCTATGGGAGCAACTTCTGAGCACGTCAAAAGCATTGAAGAGCTGGGAGAAGCTTTGAGCCGCGCAAAAGCCAGTACCAGGTCCTGCTGCATTGTGATCGACACCGATCCACTGTCAACTATGCCGGAAGGTGGCCACTGGTGGGATGTTGCTGTACCGGAAGTATCAAAAAGAAAAGAAGTAAATGAAGCCCGCAAGGGCTATGAGAACGAACTGACCAATCAGCGTTTGGGGGACTAAGGGCAATGATCCGTTACGGAACCAACCCAATTGCATGGAGCAATGACGACGACCGTACTCTTGGTGCGCACATTTCTCTCGAGCAGTGCCTTAGCGAGGCCGGTGAAATTGGCTTTGACGGAATTGAAAAAGGCCACAAAATGCCAACCGGACCAGCTGTTTTGAAAGCGGCGCTTGACGCGCATGGTCTGGCTTTTGTTTCCGGCTGGCATTCTCTGAACCTTCTTGCACACAGCATTGAGGCGGAAAAGAAGGCGATCCAGCCTCACCTTGATCTGCTCAAAGCTATGGGTTGCAGCGTTTGCATCACCTGTGAGACCTCCAATGCGATCCATGGCGCAGATGATACCCCGCTTGCTGACAAGCCTGTGCTTGCTGATGACCAGTGGGCGAAGTTTGGTGCTGACGTTGAAGCGGTTGCTGCTTATTGTGCACAGCAGGGTATCTCGCTCGTTTACCATCACCACATGGGTACTGTGGTACAGAGCGGTGATGAGATTGATCGCTTTATGGACGTGACCGGAGCAAACACCTACCTGCTGCTGGACACTGGCCATGCATGGTTTGGTGGTGCAGATCCGGTGGAAGTTGCCAGGAAGCATATGGCGCGTATACGCCATTTGCATGCGAAGAACGTACGCCCGGCTGTCCGCGCACAGGTTGAAGGCGAGCGCCTGAGCTTTCTGGAAGGCGTCCGCCGCGGTGTGTTCACCGTGCCTGGCGATAAAGACGGCGGCGTTGATTTTGAACCTGTACTGAAGATTGCCGCTGAGCATGACTATGAGGGCTGGCTGGTGATTGAAGCAGAACAGGACCCTGATCAGCGCAATCCGTTCACCTACCAGGGTCTGGGCCTGAAAGCACTGCGCGAAATGGCTGTAAGAGCTGGTCTTGATAAAGAGGTAGTTGCATGAGCAAGCTTCTCATAAAACCCAGCGGCACAGAGGGTAAGGTGCATGATATCACGCCTGAATCTGCCAACTGGAGCTACGTTGGCTTTGGCCTTTATCATCTGGAACCGGGCGCAGGTGCCAGCGAGCTGACGAAGGGCCGCGAGGCCATTCTGGTTATTGTGGAAGGCAAAGCCTCCATCACCTCTGATGGTCAGGACTTTGGTGTGCTTGGTGAGCGTAAAAACGTGTTTGAACGCATCAAGCCATGGTGTGTGTACGTTCCTGCCGGAGCTGAGTGGAGCGCAACTGCTGTTACCAGGCTGACACTGGCTGTGTGTACCGCCCCTGCAAAAGAGGGCAGCTACCCTGCCCGCGTGATTGGCCCCGATGACATTCCTGACGTTGAGCGCGGCGTTGGGGCCAACACCCGCTACATCCACCCGATTGCCATGGAAGACCAGGACTTTGCAGAGAGCCTGCTGGTGACTGAGGTTTACACCCCTCAGGGCAACTGGTCGTCTTATCCTCCGCATCGTCATGATGAAAATAACTTTCCGGCAATGACCTGTCTGGAAGAGACGTATTACCACCGTCTCAACCCGGACCAGGGTTTCGGCTTCCAGCGTGTGTTCACTGAAGATGGTGAGCTGGATGAGGCGATCGCCATGTCCAGCGGGGATGTTGTGCTTGTTCCAAAAGGACACCACCCTTGCGGCTCTCCGTATGGCTACGAGATGTACTACCTGAATGTCATGGCTGGCCCGATGCGCAAATGGCGCTTCCAGAACCACCCTGACCACGACTGGATTGCACAGCGTGACGCAAAACCTGCGGACGCATGAGGCACCTGACATCCGTGTGTTCACACTGATATTTCCGTGGGAGTACGCGTCTGATAAGCGCGTACGTTCTTCGGAGATCACCAGGCATTTGTTGGAAATGCGCGATATAAACGCTGTTGTGAAAGAAAAGCTATGACCGTTTCGATTGGCCTGTTGGGCGCTGGCCGTATTGGCAAAACCCACGCAAAAGCTGTAAGCCAGCTTAAAAATGCCAGGCTGGCTGCTGTGTTCGACCCGTTTGAAGATGCTGCGAAAGAGATTGCAGATCAGACTGGTGCACGCGTTGACGGCCCTGATGCCATTATGAATGATCCGGCTATTGATGCTGTGATCATCGCGACCCCAACAGATCTGCACGCTGAGCAGATTGAGCAGGCTGCACGTGCCGGCAAGGCAATCTTCTGCGAAAAGCCAATCCACCTGGACGGCGACCGTGTGCGTGAGTGCCTCAAGGTTGTTGAAGAGACCGGTGCAAAGCTGATGGTTGGCTTTAACCGTCGTTTTGACCCGAACTTCGCTGAAGTGAAGCGCCAGATCGACGCTGGTGTGATTGGGGACGTTGAGATGCTTCAGATCACCTCTCGTGACCCATCCCCACCACCGATTGATTACGTGAAGCGTTCCGGCGGACTGTTCAAAGACATGATGATCCACGACTTTGACATGGCTCGCTTCCTGCTTGGTGAAGAAATTATCGAAGTAAACGCCATGGGCAGCGCACTCGTTTCTGAAGAGATCGGTGCTGCCGGGGATGTGGACACGGCGAGTGCAACGCTGAAAACTGCAAGCGGCAAGATCTGTACCATCACCAACTCCCGCCGCGCCACTTACGGTTACGACCAGCGCGTGGAAGTGCACGGTTCGAAGGGTATGGTATCCGCTGAAAACATGCGCACCACAACTGTAACTGTTGCGAACGGTGACGGCTATACTGCTGAGCCTCTCATGGACTTTTTCATGGAACGCTATGAAGCAGCCTACCGAATTGAGCTGGCTGCCTTTGTTGACGCATTGGCAAGCGGCTGCGAGATTTCTCCAAACGGCTTTGATGGCCTGAAGGCTCTCGAACTTGCTGAAGCTGCAACTGAAGAAGTTGCCAGAGCAATGGGTCTGGCGAGCGTTTAGATAGGCAAAAGGGAAATTTGGAAAAGTCGCAGCAGTTGCGCCAGCTCTTTCTTTACGTAACACACTGTTGCACAACCCTAATTATCGAGCCATGCAAGCGTTGCACTCGTTTTGTGCATGATCATGTGAGAAAAAAGGAATTATACCAACCTGCATAATCATTGACCTGTAATTGCCCAGTCCCGTGGTGCAATCAATCTGATCCGGCCAGTTTCAGCGATTAATGGGTTCCCAGGTCTCAAATACCCGGTTTGAGAGATAGTTCTGGCGCAGGAATTGCCAAATGTTCTCAGTAGGGTTGAGCTCTGGCGAATATGGCGGCAAGAAGAGGATCGAGATGTTTTCAGGGATGCTCAAGCCATCTGATCTATGCCATCCAGCACCATCCATAATGACGACGCCGTGGCATATAATGCGTTGGCTGCGTTAATCTCCTCAAGATGACATTGCATTTCCCTAGTGTTGGCGTAAACTGTCACCAGGGAAATGCAATGATATAGGAACGGCTGGGAAGGTGGAGCAGCCTGCCCACAGAAACTATGCGATAAGTTACACCAAATCAGGCTCTGATTAACTCGGATAAGTCAATGAACAGTCACCGTAGGATGCCGGGCCAGGCCTGCTTTGCGTTGTGCGACTTGCGGGCCAGCCCCCTCAAATCAGAAGCGCTGTAATCACTGCGTAATTCAACTCCAACCATGACCAAATCCGGATGATTGTTCAATACTTCAATAGGCAATCACAAGTAACACTAAAATGAAACAAATAAACACGAGTCAATGATTGGGAAGGTCGGTATTATTACTTCCCCCCTGGTAATAAATTTTTACCTGAGACTCTTATTTTTGCTTGTCATTTTAAAGGTGAAAATCATGGATTCTTCTCATCGCTATTTCGGCTTCCTATTTGAAAAAAATGCATCGGAGTAAAACCTCCTGGCAGTTCGCAATCTTAGGCGTCGGCACGCCAAGTTTTATTTATATCCTATTAAGCCTATACTATTCTCCATTACGAACATCCAATATATTAATGCTGGGATTAGTGCTACTCTTGGGCACTTGCATACATAGGTTTCTATTCCTTATTCTTCTCGCTCTTGTCATGTTGCTTGATGGGGCGTTGTTTGCTGCCGACTATTATCAGATGTCGTTGCCCATGATTTTTGACTCTGCTCAGTACTTAACCAACCTTGATGTAACAGGCTCAATCACTTACTTTGCATTATTTGTAATTTTCGTTGCAAGTTGGCTCGCAACCTATCATATTACCCAGTGAGCTAAGCAGGATCGCAAACAACTAAGCCTCTATCCACTTTTCATCGTTCTAAATCTCTATGCAGGGGTCGATTGGCTCGTAAATGCTCCTGAGCACGAAGTTTTGGTTGCACACCGCTTTCTCACCGGATCCTTTGAGCTTGTGGACGATGCAGCTACGCTTCATGCCAGCTTAAAGCCCCAACTAACTTCTTCGACGAAGCCAAATGTATTGATGGTGATAGTCGAAGGGTTAGGAGCATTCAAAGATACAAAGAAGCAGGATCTCATCTGGGGGCCACTGGTCGAAATAAGCGTAAACGATGGTTATGTGGTCCAAACAGGATATACCCAATATTTCGGATCGACATCTTCCGCAGAAGCTCGTGAGCTTTGTAACCGCTTCGGTGATTACAGAGATTTCCGGGAGCGTGGAAACCTGGATTGCCTACCTCGGCTAGCTCTTAAATCAGGCTACAATACAGCTGCATTTCATACTTTTTCAGGTACTTTTTTTGAACGACTTGACTGGTATCCCAAAGTAGGTTTTCAGGAACTAAAGATTGTGTCCCTATAGTGCTGTAAATTATCTGATTTAGAAATTGAGATAGCCATCGTGGGATTTCTCTTTAGGT
>CANNAV010000092.1 GCA_947502585.1 uncultured Pseudovibrio sp. | reverse complement strand
TGAATGTGCGCCCAGCACCCGTGACCGGGATATTCTTCTGATAGAAAAGCATGGCCGAATGGGCTGGCAGAAGCGGAGAGGATACGGTCGCCGTTCACGGGGTGAAACCTTGATGGGGAGCTATAAACAAGTCTTCGGGCCCACACTCAGGTCTCGTAAATTGGAAAACCAGAAGACGGAAGCCAGGATCAATGTCTCCGTCCTCAACACAATGACCGCCCTCGGACGTCCCGCGTTCGAGCGTATCAGTGCGACCTGAATTGGCTGGATAAGGGCGAGCTGTTACCTGAGCTGGAATACAGCAACAACGCCCAAATTATCCCGCCAGGTGGGTCAATTTTGCATGCTGATCAACAACCTGGACAACGCATGTTGTCGGTGGGAGGAATTTTTTTAGACACACCGAAACCTCTATGGGCTGGATGACAATAGCCGGATGATGCGAGAGTATCACGTCCGGTTCTGTGAGAGGCTGAGGGTGAGATTCCCTCGGCCTACTCGACCCAACGCCTTCATTTGGCAGGTTGAAATCTGGCAGTGACCGACGTCTCGCCAAGGGTGGGTTCTGCTACCTGAGGCAGCGCTTCAAACAGATCCGCATAGTCGCAGGATTTACGATAGAAAACAGGCGGCTCACCAAGCGGCGCCTCCACGGTGATCCAGCCACCTTTGAACTCCTGCCCTGACCACGCATGCACCCAGTCATCTTCCGGCAGGTACAGATCCCACTCAGTCTTTTCCTTATTGTAGACCGGCGCGACCATTACATCGCGGCCCAGCAGATATTGGAACTGAATGTCGTAGGCTGTTTCATCCTGCTCATAGTGCATAAACAGAGGGCGCATAACCGGAATGCCAGCCTCTGTGTTTTCCGCAATTGCCGCTTTCAGGTATGGCTTCATGCTGGCGAACACGCGAGACATCCGGCCCAGATGGGAGAGGGTTTCGTCATCTGTGTCGAACTGGTGGTTATCACCCGCGCGGTTACCTTCGTGAGTGCGCATCATTGGCGTGAAAGCGCAGAAATCAATCCAACGCATCAACAACTCTTTGGTCCGTTTCATGCCATGCAAAGTGGTGTAACCGCCCACATCCGAGTGGTGGATGCCGTTGCCCATCAGTCCAGCGGAAAGAGCTCCTGGAATAACGGAGGCCAGACCATCTTCAATGCACCAGTCCACGCATTGGTCACCTGCCCAAAGCACATGACAGTACCGCTGGAAACCGGTGCCCCCTGCCCGCATGAAGAACAGGATGTCATTGGTCTTGCCGCATTCTCCAATGGCTTCGTGGTTGATCTTCGCCCAACGGCGCGGCCAGTCATTGTGCTCCAACTCAGCAGAGCGGCCATTTGAGAGGGTACAGTCTGCTGGCAGGTATTCGCTGAAGTCAGCCATCCAACCATCAATACCAAAGGCAATCAGGTTTTCTTTGATAACGCCCTTGTACCATTCGCAGGCCTCATCATTGGTGAAGTCAACTACACCGCAATAGAACTCGCCGAAATCAACCAGGTAGTCACCGCCATCGGACCTGGTGGCCAGATAGCCTTTTTCCCTAGCGGTTTTATAAAGAGACTGGCCTTCCAGCACATACGGATTGATGTAGCCGAGGAAACGGATGCCGTCTTCTTTGAGCTCATGGATCCTGGTATCAAGGCCAGGATACAGCTCAGGGCACCATTCCCAGTTCCAATGCAGGCGCTTGCCGAACGACGTCATCTTGACGCCCTGCCAGTCCTGGTTCCAGACACCTGCAACTTTGACGCCAGCCTTCCTGGCGCGCTCAATCTTTTCAACGGTGATATCGGTACCTCCCTGAATACCCAGGATCACGCCATCAAGCACCCAGTCCGGCAGTTCAGGCTGCGTCCCAAAAACATCGGAGATGGTGCCGACGAGCGCGGTAAAGCTGTCCTGGCGGTCAAACAACAGATAGTCAGGGATGTTCCAGGCTTGCAGTTCGTGGAAGTCATCGTGCCGGAAATCAAAGTCCGCGTAGGCTGTTGTCTGCAAGTGGCAGAAGTACTTGTCGTTCGAGACAAAGGTCGGCTGCGGGTAGTTGGTGTTGTAGTAATCACCACCCGCTTTGTCCCTGGTGTCTGCCAGCCATGTCACGTAATTATTCTTGTTGCGACCAACGCCCGGCTCGGAAGTCCAGAGCGGGAAGTTCCTGCCACGCAGGTTGAAGTAGGTCAGCTGTTCGCCGCAGCCGTAGACCTTCTCTTCCGGTGTTGCGTGGATGCGAATCCAAAAACGGTTCACCTCATCTTTCAGGCTGTGGAAGTCGACTTTCAGGCGGCCTTCCTCAGTTTCATGAATGGTCAGCCTGAGGTAATCCTCACCATCATTCCCAAGTGTGATGCTTGTCTTGTCGCCATCTTCATCAACCTTGAACGCGCGCATTGGCAGGCGGAATTCGACATAGTCTTTGATGTCGAAGTTCCCACGATACATTTCGAAGGTGCCGCGACCTCTTCCCAGAAAAATTGCCGGTTTGTCCAGACTATGCGTAAAGACGGTGCGGTCTTTGTGCAGAACAGTGAAGCCATTTTTTTGTTTACGAATGTTCATTTGAGTGCCTGCGGAGTTGGTGCGACATCGGCCTGTTCTGGCGGATCGGTCTGTCAGCAACGGGCTATCGAAAATCTGGTATGGATAGAAAAGGGCGCTGATGATGTAGTCCGCGCCCCCTTTTGTCTTACTTCAGTGAAGCTGCGTAGGAAGCATCGATCTTAGCTTCACATGCTTTGATTTCGTTTTCAAAGCGCTCCAGCCAAGCCTTGCCGTCTGCGTCGCTGTTTTCAATGAAGTAATCACGTACGCCAGCAGTTGCTGCTTTGAATGCTGCGCGGTCTTCTGTGGTTGGGGTGTAGATAGTGCCACCTGCTTCACGGAATTCCTCAAACGCTGCGAACTCACGCCATTTTGGATAGGAGCGTAGGTATTGGTTTTGAGCTGCAACACCGTCAATCACCACTTTGCGCAGTTCTTCTGGCATGGAGTTGAATTTGGCGTTGTTCATCACCCAAACGCCGCCCATGTAAGCGTGACCATCCAGAGCGATGTACTTGAGGCTTTCCTGAAACTTCATCATGGTGATATCCACGATGCCATTCTTTGTGCCGTCAACAACACCGGTAGACAGTGCGGTGTAAACTTCCGGCCAGGAGATTGGAGTTGGTGCTGCGCCGAGCTGCTTCACCAGTTCCTGCTGGATTGGCGCCGGAACCGTACGCAGTTTCAGGCCTTTCACGTCATCAGGATTTTTCACCTGCTTGTCGGTGGTTGCAATGTTACGCCAGCCACCGGAATTGGATACCATCATCAAACGCAGAGTGTCCTTGGTTCTGCCAAGAACGGTGCCGCGAACGTCTGCGAGGAACTCGTCATTGTCATAGACACACTCAGCAACACGGTCGTCGCGCAGCATGTATGGCAGGTCGAATGCGCTCACTGGAGACCAGTAGTTTGCCAGTTCCGGAATGGTGGTCTGGAAGTAATCAAACATACCGTTCTGTACGCCTGCCAGACACTCTTTCGCTGTGCCACAGAGTTGACCGCCCGGGTAGATGTCCACTTTGATCGCGCCATTGGAGCGAGATTCTACAAAGTTTTTGAACACGAGCAGTGACTGGTGGTTGTAACCGTCAAGATTGGTTACATGCGGTGCAGTCAGAGTGTAATCCGCTGCCTGTGCACCCGCAGCCATGAAAACTGAGCTGAGCAATGCGATTGCTGTTTTCTTAAAGTTCATGTTTTCCTCCACATGAGTTTTAAAGTCTGCTGCCCCACTCCCGTTGCAGCACGTTGGTAAAAGTTGGTTCGTCTACATCACACCCAGCAGTTTCGGGAAACCAATGACGAGCGCCGGGAAAAACGAAATCAGGAATATGACCACGAATTCGATTGCTAGGAATGGCAGGATCGCTTTCGAGATCTTTTGCAACGGCACCCCGGAAACACTTGAGGCGACGAAGAGAACGAGGCCCATTGGCGGTGTTGCCAGACCGATGGAAAGGTTGGCGCACATGACCACACCGAAGTGGACCGGATCGATACCTGCCTGTGTCATGATTGGCGCAAGAATTGGCGCGAAGATCAGGATTGCCGGACCTGCATCAAGGAACATGCCTACGATGAACAGGAAGACATTGATGATAAAGAACAGCAGGTAAGGGTCACGGGTGATACCGAGGAGGAAAGAGGTGATATCCTTCGCGATACCTGACAAAGAGATCGCTGAAGCAAACCCGCTCGCCGCGGCCACGATGATCAGAATTGCCGCGGCATTGACAGCAATGCGCATGAACATCGGAAAGATGCTGGCAGGCTTGAGGACTTTCAGCACGACCACGGACAGGATCAGCGCATAGAACACGGCCACAGCAGCTGCTTCAGTTGGTGTGAAGACGCCTGAATAGATACCACCCAGAATAATCACAGGTGTGAGCAGCGGGAAGAAAGCCATGGAGAAGCTGTTCCAGCGCTCTTTGCGGCTGGCCCGTTCAAACTGCTCCACATCAGGGTACTTCTTGATCTGCCACCGGTTGATGATCATCAGGCCGATACAAAAGATGATACCAGGAACCACACCTGCGATGAACATCGCAGCCACGGAGGTGTTCATCACGAAAGCATAGATGAGCATGATACCGCTTGGTGGGATGATGGTACCCAGAACTGTTGCCGCCGCAGTCAGAGCCGCCGCATAGGTACGGTCATATTTGTAGCGCTCCATCTCAGGGATCAGCATGTTGCCAATCGCGGAGGTCGCCGCCACAGAAGAACCAGTAAGCGCTGCAAACAAGGTGGAGGCAAGGATCACCACATGACCAAGGCCGCCACGAAAGTGCTGCACCATAGTTTGTGAGAAAGTGATGATACGAGTGGTAATGCCACCATTCACCATGAACTCACCGGCCAGCATAAAGAATGGAAGCGCCAGCAGCAGGAAGTTGTCGAGACCTGCGTAAAGACGCTGGTAGAGCATATTAATAAAGAGAACCTTGTCGTCCTGGAACAGAGCAATCACAGGAGACAAGCCAAGCGCGAAAAGCACCGGGGCACCAATCAACAAGAAGATCAAGAAATATAGAAGGAAGATCGGAGAGACCATACCTGCACACTCCCTTTAAGGTATTGGAGCCTATGCGTTTTCGCATTTGTTATTGGCGTGAAAATGGATAAACTGGTCCAGCTCGCCTACCAGCTTCTGCAAAGCAGCGAGGCAGGTGATTGCCAGCAGCGCAGGCGGCGCGATGTAGATCACGTACATAGGAATCGGCAGGCTATCCGCGGTGACAGAGCCCGTGCCAAAGAACACCCAGCCGAACTTAATCCAGACTGCGAACAGAACCAGCGCAATCAAATGAATTATGGCTTTCAGCAGGTGCCCTATGCGTGTTCCCTCTGCGGCATCCAGGACAAACGTCATGGCAATGTTCCTGCCTGTCAGATAGATGACCGGCAGCGCCAGATACGTCATGTAAATCATCAGAAAGCGTGAGGCTTCATCCGTCCAGCTGATGGGACTGTTGAGGATGTATCGGAAAAAAACCTGTAGCAGCACAATTGAGGTCATGGTGACCAGGAAAAACCCACCAATACATTCGCCGGCTCTGGCGATAGGTTTATTGATGGTGGCGAGGCCATTTTCGATCGCCTTAAGCATGATGCTCTTTCCTTGCCTTGAGAGTTGCCCAAAAAGAGGAAAGAGCGCTCTGAAGCATGAGAGCCAAAGGCAGCTTCAGAACGCTCCGGGTATCAGGTGAGTTCGACCACATCTATACCGAGGCGCCTTGCGAGCGCACGAAGAACCGGACGATGGTCGCCGTAAGTCAGAGCGGTGTGATGCTCCAGCCCTTCTGCAATCATCTTTTCCATGAAGTCTTTAACCGGTATGTCCAGCTTTGCTGTGCCAGCGGTGCCAGAAAACGCCAAAGGTGCGCGCACCATTTCACCACCAGCCAGAATGAGGCGAAGCTTGCCATGCCCCTGACTAAAGCGTGCCATCGTGATGCGCCCTGGTTTCAAAGCAAACTCGGAAAGCAATGGCAGCTTGCGATTACTATGGACCGTTCCCTGCACTGGCTGGTCCCGGTCCGCCATATCAATTGGCGCCTGCCCGCAATGCCAGAATACAACCGTGTTATCTTCAACATTCAAGTCAACAAGATCTGTGTTAAACACGCTCTTGCCCGAGGCGTGCTGCAATGTGAGTGATGTCACGACACCCATCATGTCAGCTTCACAGCCACCCGGGGTTCGGTCTTCATTCAGGAGCGCCAGCGCACCGCACGCGGCACATCCGTATTCGGTAAAGAAGTCTGGCCAGCAGCGAACTGCGACACCGGCATAATCTTTCTCATCTGCTTCTGTGCGCAGCTTGGAATAGACCTTGAGTGTTTTGCAGGTGGCTTCCTGATCCATCTCTGCCAGATTTGGAAAGTCCTTTGCACGGCGCTCGTAAGGTGCATTAGCCACTTCATCCGGCAGTTCCTTCACCTGATCAATGAAGTCTGTCACCGGAATACGGTCAATGCTGATACCGAAGCGGTCGGCCAGTTCCTGCTCATTGAAGTTGCAGGCATCAAATCCATCAGGATGTTCACCAACCAATTTGAGCTTTGAACCTTTGAGCCGGTTAACGATTGCGCCGGCACGAGCCAGCAAACGCAACTCGTCAATCGCCTTTGGGCTGTCAGCAGCTGAATGAACATAATCCAGCCGAATGTTGCTGCGGCTGAGAGCGTGAGATGCCAGATTGACCCCGCAGAATGAATTGAGGCGCAGGCGCCCACCTGTTCTTGCTTCCGGATAGGACCACATGACGAGCGGGGCATCTATGGCTTTGCCAAGCTCAACCGTCATGGTGGCGTCGGTGAAAGTCACCTGCAGCAGAAGAAGCATATCCAGTGGCATTTCCAGAAGTTTTGGCATCACTTCTTTTACAGCGTCCGCATCATACAACAGCTTTGGTTCACCAACGAACTCAGCGTCCAGTGTCTGGAGGTTTTTCCAGGCTAGCGCGAGAACTTCTTCTGCATAGGGAACATCAAAGGTTGGACGACCGAGTGCGACGATGCCAATACGGGGTGTGTCGGCGGACATTATTAACTCCCTGCTGTATTTAGCCAGGAGAGACGTTTTCGTGTTTGAAACCACTCTCCCCCAAGGCATTTTTATCGAGGGCTCCCAGCCCTCTTACCTTGTAGAAACAGACTACTTTAAACCCTAGTGACTAACCATGAGTAATACCACATAAATAATCATAATATTTTCCTTTACGCTCATATATTTGTTGAAACTCGCCGTTTCTGTCCATTATTCAACGTGGTTTTGTTATTTTTGACGCAATGGATGATCATGTACCTGTATCTGGAGTTTTCAGAGTAGGACAGCGGGGACAAAATGCAATGCGGTGATATGTCCGCGCTAAAATGCGCAGTTTTCTGCACTTACGAAGGGCATACACGGCCTGATTGAGTAATTTCTTACATACTCCTGAAACAAGATGTGCCAGCCTGTGGGGCAGACCGGCACTTAGCTGCTAGTTTAGCGAAAATTTGCAGCTTCTGAAAACACATCCTAGTATTATCTATGCTTTTCCACTGGACCCGAAGACACGAATTTTATCTTTTACTTTCTCTTTCATGACGTCTTCCCCGCGACCGAGTGAGTGAGCGAGATGATACTCTTCAGGGTTTTTCGAAAATACTTCTTGCATACCTATGGTAAAGGCTTGTCGAAGCTCGGTATCTACATTCACTTTCGCAACACCAAGCTCAACCGCTTTCTTAACTTGCTCATCCGGCACACCAGAACCGCCATGAAGAACCAGAGGCTTCTTCACTTGTTCTTTAATCTCCTTGATGCGCTCAAAGGCCAGCTTCGGTTCGCTTTTGTACACGCCGTGCGCGGTACCAACAGAGATCGCCAGATAGTCCACGCCGGTCTTTTCGACAAACTCCTGCGCCTCTTCCACTGTGGTGATCATCGCATCTGCTTCATCAACGGTTATGTCATCTTCGGTACCGCCGATCTTGCCGATTTCACCTTCGCAGCCAATGCCCAGAGCATGGGCAACATCTGCTACAGATTTGGTGATCTTGATGTTTTTGTCGAAAGGAAAGCCAGAACCATCAAACATCACCGACTGAAAGCCTGCGCGAGTGGCTTCCATGGTCTGCTCAAACTGGCGACTGTGATCCAGGTGAATGCAGACAGGCACTGTGATGTCTCGCATGAACGTGTCGATCATTTCCTTCATCTGATAAAGACCGAGAGTATTAATCACTTTCTGACCAACCTGGATCATTATCGGTGCGCGTTCTTCTTCAGCTGCAGTCAAGATCGCACGAATGGACTCCGCATTGTGAGCGCTGAATGCACCAATGGCGTATCCGTTCTCCCAGGCGTGCTGGATCATTGTTTTTCCTGAAACGTAAGGCATTTGTTTATGTCCTCGGGGTCATTCCACGTTCTGTTGGATGGCTGCTCATACCAAACACGCGCCGTGGCTGGCATTTTCGCTTTCCATTTATGGTTATAACTCTAAATTCTCACATATACGTTCAAATAACAACATTTATGATCATTTTAATGTCTATATTTGATCACATCTGTAGTGCTACGGTGAACGCGCTGTCTAAATTGGTAGATTTTTGACTATCAACATCAGTCCGATGGCCAGAAGCAGTCCATGAATGATCTTGTGATAGTCGATTTTGTAGGTGTGCAGCAGGTGGTATCCAAACATGCCAAGCGACATGCCGAATACAAATGCAGGCAGGCCTTTGATCACGTGGCCTGTCACCGCATCGGTGAGCAGCCCTTGAAACCAGAAGCCCATGATTGCCCCAACCATCTGAAGCATAAAAAAGAAAACGAGCGTGGATTTGGCTTGATCTGCCGTCCATGGCTGCATGGAGGTGTAAGCAATTACTGGCGGCCCCGGCTCCCCTACACTCGCGCCTAGGGCGCCTGAAAAGAAACCGGTTCCGACGGTAATAGGTTTTGAAACTTCTTTGAACAAAGCCTCTTTGGAAAGGAACGAGTAGATGCTTGATGCAACAAGGACGACGCCCATGGTGATCAAAATAGCTTCCGCAGGCAGCCGCTTCAGCAAGTCCGCCCCCAGATACGAGCCGGGCAAAGAACCAAAAAACAACAGTAAGGCTGGTTTCCATCTGACATGAGCACGCATTTTCCAGACAATAGGGAATGTGACTAACCAGCCGAAGATGCCAGCCACCGGAACAGCAGCTTTCACATCAATGGCAAGGGACAGAAGAGGGACCGAAACGAGCGCTAGGCCGAAGCCTGTCAGGCCCTGGGTAAAGCTACCCAAGGCTATGATCGCGGATACGACGAAGACTTCAAATGTCATTGTATTTCTCTGGCGTCTGACTGGAGCAGATGATTAGCGGGTGCTGAAGCGATGTATCGTCTTTTGCCTGTAGACATCTTCCGGGTTCAGCCGAATGCTGGGGAAATGCGGCTTATTCGGGCTATCCGGGAAGTGCTGCGTTTCCAGACACAAACCACCAAATGCCTCATACTTGTAGCCGTTTCGCCCAAACCAGGGTTTGTTGGTGAGCTTGAAGCCATTGTAGAGCTGGATCGCAGGCTGCGTTGTTTCCACTTCCATCACACGTCCTGAGGCCGAATCATACAGCTCAGCCGCTTTCTTGTACTTGCTTCGGCCAACTCCTTTCAGAACGAAGTTATGATCAATCCAGCGGCCATGAACCTTGTCCATGTTTTGACCGATGACAGCTCCCTTACGGAAGTCCAGCCCTGACGCTTCCACGCTTTTCACTTCACCAGTCGGGATCATATTCTGCGCAACAGGCGTGTAATGATCGGCAAACAGCTTCAGTTCATGATCCTCGATTGACCCTTTGTCATGCCCCGCCAGATTGTAGTAGCTGTGGTTCACAAGGTTGACGATGGTTGGCTTGCTGGTATGCGCGCAGAAATTGAAGTGCAGCTGGTTCGCATCATTCAGGGCGATGGTGTGAGTGACACTCAGCGTCCCCGGATACCCAGATTCCCCATCTGGTGACACCCGATGAAGGTGCACCCGGACAACATCCGGCTTTTTTTCAATGTCATAACCCCAGACGTATTTATCGAAGCCTTTGCTACCGCCATGCAGGTGCTGCTCAGTTGGCATTTCATTGGTTTCCAGCAGATACGCCACACCATCCAGCGTAAATTTGCCATCCTGAATACGGTTTGCACACCGCCCGGCAATCGCCCCGAAGAACGGATGCCCTGCCAGATACTTCTCCAGGGACTCGTATCCGAGCACCACGTCGTCCATATTGCCATCGCGATCAGGAACGATCAGCGATGTGACGATGCAGCCATAGTTGGTGAGCGAAACCTGAAGACCATTCTTATTACCGATCGTAATCAGATCTGCGGTTTTGCCGTCCACCTGACCAAATGGAACCACAGTGACTTCCATTAGAACCTCCTGATTTTACTTTGCTTTGGCTTCAAGCCCTGAAAGCGCACGTAACTGTTCAAGAACGGCTGACCAGTCCTGACGCCCTCGCCCTGCACTTCGCGCGATATTGTAGGTTTCGCGGGAAGCGGCGCCCATTGGCATTGGCACGCCCACCTGATTGGCAAGATCAAGCGCAATGCCCAAATCCTTGTGCGCATGATCTATCATGAATGCCGGGCTGAGTTCCCCAGCCAGCACCTTGCTCGGCCATGTGGTGGTGAAATGCCCTTTGCCCGCCGGAGTTCCACTCATGACAGAAATGACCGTATCAAACTCAAGCCCAATGGCCTCTGAAAGAGCAACCGTTTCTGCTGAAAGGGCGTTGAGCGCGATGCTCATATAGTTATTGATGATCTTGACGCGAATGCCTTTGCCCGGGCCACCAGCGTCCACCGTATCAGATCCCATCAGATCAAAAAGTGGCCGCGCTTTTGCGATCTGCTCTTTGGTGCCACCCGCCAAAACAAGCAGGGTGCCAGCAATCGCGTGATCAGAAGTTCGGCCAACTGGTGCTTCCATCATGGAAAAACCGAGCTTTACCATATGAGCAATCATGGCATCCGTCTCCAGAGGATGTACCGTGGACATATCGATCACCAGCGCATCTTTGGAAAGCGTTGTCGCAACACCGTTTTCACCAAGCAGAGTTTCACGAACCAACGAGCCGTTTGGCAGCATAGTCACAACAAAATCCGCACCATCTGCAGCCTCAGCCGGACTGCTCGCTGCAACGGCGCCTTTGGAGACCATGGATGCAACAGCCTCGGCGCTTACATCATAAACGCGCATTGCATGGCCACCTCTGGCAAGGTTCATCGCCATAGGTTGTCCCATTTGGCCCAAGCCGATAAATCCTACTGTTGCCATGTCTGTGCCCTTTTCATGGTTAGAACCGTTACACCGTCCATTTTGTACTGATTATGCGCATATTACAACACATTATGGTTGTTATTGTTCATTTTCAGTGATAAATTTGTACATATATGAGTAATAACACGCAATATCTGGTCTGTATTCAATAAAAGTGATCAGTAGCTGCGTATAAATACGGAGAGATATATGGTCATTGCGTGCGTTGGCATCACAGTTCTGGATCGTGTTTTCAGAGTCGATCAGTTGCCCACCACCGGAGGTAAGTTTGTCGCTTCGGACTACTTTGAGATTGGTGGAGGCCCGGCAGCCACCGCCGCTGCCGCCATAAGTAAACTGGGGTATTCTGTTGATTTCATAGGCCGTGCAGGCACCGATGATGTCGCCACCACCATGATTAAGGAGTTTGCTGATTACAACGTGAACACTCAGCATCTCCACCAGATTTCCGGTGCCAGCTCATCCTTCTCGTCTGTTTTTGTGGATAATCACGGTGAGCGATTAATCGTAAATTATCAGGGCGACCAACTCTCGCCTGAAACCAGATGGCTCGAAAAAGTTGATTTCGCGCGCTACGGCGCTCTTTTGGCCGATGTCCGGTGGCATCAAGGTGCTCTCTTTGCCCTCAGGGAGGCCAGGAAAGCAGGTGTTCCGACCGTCCTGGATGGGGATGTAACCCCTCAGGACATAACGGATTTAGTGGAAATCGCCGATCATGTTGTCTTCTCTGAGCCAGGTTTGGCGAAAACCTCACAGGTTGATGACCCGGTGGCAGGGTTGCGTATTGCACAAATGAAAACAAATGCTAAACTCTATGTTACAGTTGGTTCTAAAGGTTGTTTCTGGCTGGAGGGAGACGAGATCTGCCACCAGATTGGTTTCAAAGTGGATGTAAAAGACACCACAGGTGCAGGAGATGTCTTCCACGGTGCATTCCTCGTTGCAATTGCTGAGCAAATGGCTTCCAAAGAAGCGGTTAAGTTCTCCAGCGCAGTGGCAGCACTCAAGTGCACGCGTCCTGGCGGACGGGAAGGAATCCCGGATCGCGCCAGTGTGGAGGCATTCCTAAAGGCCAATGCCTGAAAAAAGGCTCCGGTAAGCCTGTCATAGCTTTCGTTTTGACAGAGTGATCAGCTGTCCAATACGCATTTTTGTTGTTTTCTGATCATATTATTTGAGGCCTTTATGGTTGATACTGTCATCATTGGAAACCCGCGCCACGAACGACTGGTGAATTACGTCAATGAAAAAGGTTATGCCAGCGTTGAAGAACTTGCCAGCGCGCTGGACGTATCACCCCAGACAATCCGTAGAGACATCAAGCGATTAGCCGCTCAAAAACTACTCCTACGACACCATGGCGGCGCTGGCAGATGTTCCAGCGTCGTCAATCTGGACTATGAAGTCAGGCAGGTTTCCGAAACCGAAGAAAAAGAAGCAATTGCAGAAGCAATCGCAAGTTCGATTTTTGACAACAGCACCGTCTTTGTGTCAATCGGTTCAACAACAGAAATCATCGCCAATCATTTGCTCACGCGCAGTGGCCTGCGTGTGATCACCAACAGCCTGCGTGTTGCCAACGTGCTTTACAGCCAACCTGATTTTGATGTAATGGTTCCAGGCGGCAAACTGCGCAGTAACAACAGCGGCATTATCGGCACAACAGCGCTGGAGTTCGTGAAGAAATTCCGCGTGGACTACCTGATCACCAGCCTCGGCTCAATCGATACGGACGGCACAATGCTGGACTATGACTTCAACGAGGTCTCCATTGTCCAGGCCGTCATGAGTACCGCACGTAACACCTTCATCGCAGCCGACGCTACCAAATTCTCCACCTCCGCCGCCGTAGAGCTCGGCAACATAAAAGACGTCACCGCCCTCTTCACCAACAAAGAACCACCCGCCGACTTAGTAAAAATCCTGAACAACAACAATGTTCAATTGAATGTGGTGATGTGAGCCAGGTGAGTTTGCCTCAAAATGGAGTTGTCGCAGAGAGCAAAAACTTGTGGCTCTCCTGTGATTGTGTAGGGGGGCATTGCCAAGTTATTTGAGGTAGGTCGCAATTGTGCCGGAAGGCGCTAAATTCAGGCTGCCATTTCAGCAGTATAATCGGCGTTGTTGCATTATTCCAGCTCAGGTTGCAGTACGCCCTCGCGGTAGGGACACCCATTACTGAGTGCCCCCCGCACAGATCCGGACAA
>CANNAV010000091.1 GCA_947502585.1 uncultured Pseudovibrio sp. | reverse complement strand
TGTGAAACTCACTCTCACAATCATAGTATATCTTTATGCCGTCGGGCGGGGCATCCAATCCATCAACGCCACTCTGAACTGCCCTGTCCGCAGGAGTATTCGTTGTTTTAATGTAATCTACTTTCCCGCCATCCCTGGCAAAGCGGGTAATTTTAAAAGGGCGAGTCATTGGTTTGTTTCTAAAAAGGGCCTGGTATTCCTGCATTATGAAGAATTGAGTTTTGAGAATGAAACACTTGCGTCAGATCGTTACAGTAAAATTGCGACGTAAAAACTATTGATGCTTTTGGCTCACAGCGGATTGTTTGATGAGAGAAAACAGGAGAATTTTCTTGGCAAATCAAAAAAGGTCGCTTAGAGCATTCTGAAGATTTTTTAAATAACCAGAAGAAAAAGAACACGATCATATGCCGTCTTTCGAAAGCACACACCGGGTTCAGCACAGTGCTGATGATATGTTTAATCTGGTTGCAGATGTGGAGAAGTACCCTGAGTTTGTGCCTCTATGTCAGGCATTGCATGTGCGCGGACGCCGGAAGATTGATAACCACCGTGAAATGATGGTGGCGGATATGACTGTATCCTACAAAGTTTTCAAAGAGACGTTTGCCAGCCGTGTAACTCTTGATCGTGAGGCAAGTAAAATTACGGTTGAGTATCTGGATGGTCCGTTTCGCCATCTGGAAAATGTCTGGAGCTTCGATCTGGCTTCCGATAAGGAATGTGATGTGAGCTTTTATATCAACTATGAGTTCAGGAGCCGGACACTGGGAACCATGATGGGGGTTATGTTCGACCACGCTTTCCGAAAATTTTCCAGTGCGTTTGAAGAACGGGCCGACAAAATTTACGGCACCTGAAAAACTGAAACTGGGGTTCGATGTCTGCTCTTGGTGTAATTACTGAGATAATCAAATAATATTCCATAATCTTTAATGTAATCTACTTGTCCTCTTTGAGTTGTCGCGGGGGTTTCAGGCGCTCCTTTAATCCGGCAGGTATTCATGTACAAAGAGCAGCCTGATAAAGTGCACCGGCCTTGTCAAATGGTGCGTTTCAGGTCTTTCGGTATTTTCCCGTGGTGAAAGACCTCGCAGGTACTGTTTAATTCTTGTTGCGATAGTCCAGGAAACGGCTCAGGTGAGAGGCTCTGTTCCCGTAATTTCTGGAGATTTCAGCGTCAGCCTGTTGCGGGGTGTGGTCATTGCGCCTGACGAAGGTGTGGCGGGTTGCCTTAAAGCGGTTGGTAAGTTCCTTGTCCGGGTCACCGTGCTCCATAGTCTTTTCAAGAGACGCGAAAATGCCAACATCCCTGAGACTCACCTGTGTGGTCGGCCTGATACAAAGGACCATCCAGCCATACCCCTGGTTCACTTCGAGACGGACTTCGTGGCCGAGTTGTTCTTCCCACTTTGTCCAGGCAACGGAGTAGGGGCGCACCCAGTAGGACTGGCTGCACAGGCGCAGTTCCCTGTAGCCATTACGTGGCGTCTTCTGCACTTTGTGAGAGCCGATG
The DNA here is from genome assembly GCA_947502585.1 of uncultured Pseudovibrio sp. Taxonomy (GTDB): domain Bacteria; phylum Pseudomonadota; class Alphaproteobacteria; order Rhizobiales; family Stappiaceae; genus Pseudovibrio. Next base: position 12,084 of record CANNAV010000091.1, on the reverse strand, counting down.
AACTCGTCATAGTGTCCGCGTGAGATGAGAAATATATCTGATGCCGCAAACGCTGAAGTGCTCAGGCACATGGCCAAAAATAAACTGGCAATATATCTCATGGGCACACCGTGATATTCCACATAAATTTAAAACAGATTTTATCTAAGTTCTCCTGAAATGTCTTAGGGTGTTTTCCTTAGGCTCCGCTCATTTAACGGGAAGGTAAATTTCTATTAATCATTTTCAATAAAATATTCTAATAATTTTAATGATTGTACCAGTGCCTGGAAGCGTATTCCGTTGCGTCCGGTGTTTTCAAAGAGGCATTGGACGTGCCTGGTTTCCTCATGGTCAGATGCAAAGCCAAAGTGGACAAGTCCGACGGGTTTGTCTTTGGTGCCGCCATCCGGGCCAGCAATGCCGGTGACGGAGACGGCCACGTTGGCATTGGAGCAGAACAAGGCGCCGCTTGCCATGGCTTTGGCCACTTCGCTGCTGACGGCGCCGTAACTTATGAGCAGGTCAACGGGTACGCCGATCATCTCGTGCTTGGCTTCATTGGAGTAGGTGACGAAGCCGCGATCAAGTACAGCAGAAGAGCCGGGTACTTCTGTCAGGAGTCCGGCGAGCAAGCCGCCGGTGCAGCTTTCTGCAGTGGTGATCTTTATTCCCTTTTCAGCGTACCTGGAGACGAGAACACGGGCTCTTTCCTTAAGGCTGAGGATGTCGGTCATGGTTCTCTCCCATTGTCTGGTGGCCGCGTCCAGTCTTCGAACGGAAGCCGGATGGTTGCGCAGGCTTGCGCAGCAATACCTTCTTTGCGACCGGTGAAGCCCAGCTTTTCAGAGGTGGTTGCTTTCACAGCCACACGGCTGACGGGCAGGTCGCAGATCTGCGCGATCTGTTTTCGCATTTCTTCCCGGTGCGGGCCAATCTTCGGAGCTTCACAGATCAGCGTTAAATCCAAGTGTGCGATCATGCCACCGCGTTTGTGAACCCGGTTGACTGCGTATTGCAGGAATTGTTCAGACGCGGCGCCTTTCCACTGAATGTCAGAGGGTGGGAAGTGCGAGCCGATGTCACCATCTGCCAGTGCGCCGAAGATGGCATCCGTCAGGGCGTGCAGGCCAACGTCTGCATCAGAATGTCCTTTGAGTTTCCGGGTGTGGGGGAGAGAAACGCCGCCTAGAATAACCGCGTCACCCTCTTCAAATGCGTGTACGTCGTAACCGGTTCCAACGCGAATGTCGCCAAGGTCTGCAAGTTGTTTCATGGCGATCTGTTCCTGGGCGTTTGTCATGTCTTTAAGTGTGGTGAGTTTGATGTTCTGCGGGTCGCCTGTCGTGATGGTGACAGGTTCGCCTTGCCATTCAATAAGTGCCGTATCATCGGTGAAGCAGCCTAAGTTCTGCCTGAACGCTTCCTGATGAGCTTTCCAGATGAGAGGATACGGGAAGGCTTGCGGTGTTTGCGCGGCCCACAGATGGGTGCGATCGACTGTTTCCAGAGCCTGCTGGTTTGCGTCCGCGCGCTTAAGAGTATCTGCCACTGGCACGGCTGGCAGTGCTGCCTGAGCGCCGTTTTGCAAGGCGGTGATGGCATCCCGGATCACAGTGGGTGTGATGAACGGGCGGGCCGCGTCATGGATCAGGACATAGTCGGGGGCATGTTCAGCCAGTACCTTCAGGCCGCTTGCAACAGAAGCCTGGCGGGTTGCTCCACCTGTCACGGGTGCAAGCAGGCGGTTGTCTGTCAATGAGCTTACGGAATCCTGATAGGCTTTGCTGTCCTGTGCGTGGATGACAGGCAGGATAATATCGACCTGTGTGGAGGACAAGATCGCTTCCAGTGTCCTTTGCACAACAGTCTTTCCGCCAAGGTCCCGATACTGCTTCGGGGTGCTGTCATTTTGCGTGGACATGCGTGACCCGCGTCCCGCTGCAACTATGATACATGCAATTTTTTCAGTGGACTGCAAAACTGATTCACCTGATTGAGCTGAAGCTGCTCCATTATGCCGGAAGGCATGGGCGGCTGCGTGGAAACCGTGTTGGTGGGGGTTTTGCTCGATTTAGGGGCGAAGCTCAACACTTCAATCCATTCTCTTTAATATTCCCTTGCCATAATTTTTAGTTTGGTTAGAATATGTGCAAATATATTTTCTGCTCATCAAATATGCAGATGCTCTTTCAAGAAATATGCGTGATGCTGACGATAGGTAATATCCCACTCAAAAACAAAGTTATTCTTGCGCCAATGTCCGGCGTTTCGGACTTGCCGTTTCGCCGCATTGCTCTGCGTTATGGCGTGGGGCTGGTGGTGAGTGAAATGGTTGCCAGTGAAGCGCTGTGTACGGGGCATCCAGAATCGCTGATGCGGGCGGAAGGTGAAGGCATTGATCCTCATATTGTGCAGCTGGCGGGTAAAGATCCTCACTGGATGGGGAAAGGCGCGCGCCTGGCTGAAAAAGCCGGCGCGGATGTTATCGACATCAATATGGGTTGCCCTGCCAAAAAGGTAACCTCCGGCTACTCCGGCTCTGCTCTGATGAAAGATCCGGACCATGCTATGACCCTCGTTGAGGCGACGCTGGAGGCGGTGTGCGTTCCGGTGACGCTGAAAATGCGTCTCGGCTGGGATGAGGCGTCCATCAATGCGCCGGAGATTGCCAGAAGGGCCGTGGATGCTGGTGTGAAGATGATCACCGTGCATGGCCGCACACGCTCTCAGTTCTACAAGGGTAAGGCAAACTGGCGGGCAATCCGGCAGGTGCGCGACATCATTCCGGATGTACCGTTGGTGGCCAATGGCGATTGTTGCAATTTTGATGATGCTGAAGAGATGCTTGCGCAGTCTGGCGCTGATCTGGTGATGGTTGGCCGCGGTGCATACGGACGCCCGTGGGTGCCGGGGCGGATTGCACATTATCTGGAGACTGGCGAACGGCTTGCCGAGCCGCATGGGGAAGAGCTGGCCGCGCTTGTTGTGGAGCACTACGACGCTGTGCTGGAACAATACGGCCTTGAGATTGGTGTGCGGGCCTTCCGCAAGCACATGGGCTGGTATCTGGAAGCTACAGGACGGCTTGAGGATACGCCACAGGGTTTTATGCGAGGGCTTATGACCAGTCGGGATGCAGATATGGTGCGCAACACCCTTTATGACTGGTTTGTTCAGGTCCCTGTGAGGAGTGCTGCCTGATGTTGGCGACTAAAGGAGACACTTTGACTGAAGGTGGTGCTGGTTTGGACGAGGGAGTGCCGGGACAGGCTGTTTTGGATTCTCTGCCACACCCTGTGGTGGTGGTTGGGGGAGATGATAAAATCATTGGCGCAAACAGTGCAGCGGAAGGCTTTTTCCATGCCAGTCTGTCGATGATGAAGAGCCGTGAAGTGTCCTGGTTTGTTCCGTTCAGCAGTCCACTGCTGGGTTTGATTGCGCAGGTCCGTGAGCGCTGTGGCGCGGTTAACGAATACAAAGTGGATATTGGGACGCCGCGCATTGGGCAGGAGAAGCTGGTTGATATTCATGCTTCTCCTTTAAACGTAGCCCCTGGCAGTGTAGTGCTGCTGTTTCAGGAGCGCACCATGGCAGAGAAGCTGGATAAACAGCTGACCAGCCGCGGTGCTGCACGCACGGTGACAGGCCTTGCGGCCATGCTGGCCCATGAGATCAAGAACCCGCTCTCCGGTATTCGTGGCGCGGCTCAGTTGCTGGAGCAATCAGCCAGTGAAGAGGATCGCACTCTGACCCGTCTTATCACGAAGGAGACAGACCGGATCGTGAAGCTGGTGGACCGGATGGAAGTGTTTTCCGATGAACGTCCAGTGGATAGGGAGCCGTTGAATATTCACGTGGTGCTTGATCATGTGAAACGGGTTGCTGAGAACGGTTTTGCCTCCAAACTTCGGATTGTAGAAGACTATGACCCGTCACTGCCGGCAGTCTACGCCAATCGGGATCAGTTGGTGCAGATATTTATCAATCTGATCAAAAACGCCAGCGAAGCACTGAACGGAGTGAAAGAGCCGGAGGTTGTTATCTCCACGGCCTTCCGTCCCGGTGTGCGCCTTTCTGTGCCCGGTGTGCAGGAGCGTGTGAGTCTGCCGCTTGAGTTTTGTGTTCGCGACAATGGCTATGGGGTGCCGGAAGACCTGCGTCCGCATCTTTTTGAACCGTTTATTACGACCAAAACGAATGGTTCCGGCCTTGGGCTGGCGCTGGTTGCCAAGATCGTGGGTGATCATGGCGGTGTGGTGGAATGCGAGAGCGGTAACAGGGGGACGACCTTCCGTATACTGATGCCTGCTTTTACCGTGCCTTACGTTAATTCTGGAATCGAGGACTGAGAATATGCCGAGTGGAACCATTCTAGTTGCTGATGACGATTCTGCGATCCGTACCGTTCTCAATCAGGCGCTGTCTCGTGCAGGGTATGTCGTCCGGCTCACATCCAACGCGACCACTTTGTGGCGCTGGGTGTGTTCGGGCGAGGGGGATCTGGTGATTTCCGACGTGGTGATGCCGGATGAGAACGCATTTGATGTGCTGCCGCGCATCCGCAAGATGCGTCCTGAACTGCCTGTGATTATCATGAGTGCGCAAAACACCTTCATGACTGCGATCAAGGCCTCTGAACAGGGAGCTTATGAGTATCTGCCCAAGCCGTTTGATCTGAAAGAGCTGACCAGCATTGTCGGGCGAGCCCTTGCTGAGCCTAAGGGGCGGCAGTTTGATATGAGCGGTGAGGGGAATGATAACATTCCACTGGTCGGGCGTTCGCCTGCTATGCAGGAAATCTACCGTGTTCTTGCTCGCTTGATGCAGACTGATCTGACTGTGATGATCAATGGTGAAAGCGGGACTGGTAAAGAGGTGGTTGCGCGTGCGCTGCATGATTATGGCAAGCGCCGTAATGGTCCGTTTATTGCGGTTAACATGGCAGCGATCCCAAAAGACCTGATTGAATCTGAGTTGTTTGGGCATGAAAAGGGCGCGTTTACAGGCGCTCAGACACGTTCATCGGGGCGGTTTGAGCAGGCTGATGGTGGTACATTGTTGCTGGATGAAATCGGTGACATGCCGATGGAAGCGCAAACCCGCTTGTTGCGTGTTTTGCAGCAGGGGGAGTATACCTCTGTAGGCGGGCGTACTCCGATCCAGACAGATGTGCGGATTATTGCGGCGACCAACAAGGATTTGCGCCAACTGATCAATCAGGGCCTGTTTCGTGAAGATTTGTATTTCCGCCTTAATGTGGTGCCGATCCGCCTCCCGCCCCTGCGCGAGCGGACTGAGGATATTCCAGACCTTGTGCGCCACTTCTTCTCCGTCGCGGAGAGTGAAGGGTTGCCTCCAAAACAGATAGAGGTGGCAGCGCTGGATAAGCTGCGCCGTTATCTCTGGCCGGGCAATGTGCGTGAGCTGGAAAACCTTGTGCGCCGTCTGGCAGCGCTTTACCCGCAAGATGACATTACTGCCAGTCTGATAGATCTGGAACTCTCGCTGCCTTCTGCAGCTGTGAACGACATAGATGCGCCCTCTGTTCAGGATTTAGGCGGGTCTGTGGAGCGGTATCTGGGGGATTATTTCGGCGGGTTTGGTGAAGACTTGCCACCTCCCGGCCTTTATCACCGTATACTGCGCGAGGTGGAGTACCCCTTGATCAGTGCAGTGCTGGCGGCTACGCGCGGCAATCAGATCAAGGCAGCAGAACTTTTGGGTGTGAACAGAAACACGCTGCGCAAGAAAATCCGTGATCTGGACGTTCAGGTGATCCGTAGCTCCAGATAACCGGTTTTTACTCGAAAAAAGCTATCAAAATGGTGCTGTCTTCGGCGCCATTTTGTGTATGACAGGGTGCTTGCTGGTCTGCGTTGTGCGCTGCATGCGTATTTTGACCTGTGGACTTTCCGGTTTTCCCCCCATCAAGAGTGTGACTAATAAAACCCATTGTCGCATTTCGGCAACTATTCATGCTAATAGTCTGTTTCCAAAATTAATAAGGTTATAGCAGCTTCGCAGGTTCGCATTTTATGATTTTCAGGTCAAAAGCAGAAGAATATACCCCAAAGCTTGATGCGAAAGGCCGCAAGTCCCGCATGTTTGGCCTTGCCGTGGTGTTGCTGGCGCTGTGTTCCATAGGGGTTTCCTTTCTGGTGCTGATGGGCGCGACACCTGTCGTTCCCTCTGAAAGAGTTGTTTTCATTGCGCTCGGATTTAACGGGGCATTGGTCTTCCTGCTCATCGGACTGATCATCTTTGAGCTGGTGAAGCTGTTGCAGGCGCGGCGGCGTGGTCGTGCAGCTGCAAGGCTTCATGTGCGCATTGTGACGATGTTTTCGCTGGTGGCGGCGCTGCCTGCGTTTATTGTTGCTGTGGTTGCAACAATTACTCTGGATCAGGGGCTTGATCGCTGGTTTGAGACGCGAACACGCAATATAATCTCCAATGCGCAGTCGGTTGCGGCAGCTTATGTTCAGGAGCACGGAAACTCGCTGCGCTCTACACTGATTGGCATGGCCAGCGATGTGGATCTGAATCGTAATTCCTATTTTTACGACCCGACCCGCTTTGATCGTTTCTTTGAAACCCAGACATGGGTGCGCGGATTGTTGGGGGCGTACATCCTGAAAGCTGACGGTATCGTTGTAATGCGCGTACTGCGCGATCCGAAGGTGGAGCCATTGTTGCCGCCGCAAGTGGCTATGAACCAGGCCAAAGACGGAGCTCCGGTTCTGATTGCACCGGGTGTTTCCAACCTTGTGGGTGGTGTGATCAAGCTTTCTGCTTTTGATGACCTTTATCTTTATGTAACCCGTGCGCTTGATCCACGGGTGGTTGAGTACCAGCGTCTGGCGGAGTCTGGTGTTAACGAATATGCTGAGCTGGAACAGCGGCGCTTTGGTGTTCAGCTGGCGTTTGCACTCGTTTATGTTGGGGTGGCACTTGTGCTGCTGCTCTCCTCCATCTGGGTGGGCTTCGGGTTTGCCAATAAGCTTGTGCTGCCGATACGGAATCTTATTGGCGCAGCTGATCAGGTTTCCAAGGGCAACTATTATGTTGAGGTTGAAGCTGCGAAGGCCAGTGGTGACCTTGAAAGTCTGGGGCGGACATTTAATAATATGACGGGTCAGCTGCGTGGGCAGCGGGATGCGCTGCTGGCTGCAAATGACCAGATTGACCGCCGCCGCCGCTTCAGCGAAGCCGTGCTGTCCGGTGTCTCCTCCGGCGTTATCGGGATTGATGATGAGGGCGGTGTGACCATGGTCAACCGCTCAGCAAAACGTCTTCTCAATAAAGATGAGGAGGAGCTTCTGGAAAAGCCTGTTTACGACAGTATTCCCGAGGTGCGGGAGGTTGTGTCCAAAGCGCTGGAGGAAAGTTCCGGCGGCTCGCAGGTGGCGCAGGTTGCCATTATGCGTAAGGGCCGCGAGCGGACAGTGAATGTGCGTGTGACAACCGAGGAAGCGACCCGTTCTGAGCATGGATTTGTGGTAACGCTGGATGATATTACAGACCTTGTTGCAGCTCAGCGCAACTCGGCATGGGCAGATGTTGCCCGCCGTATTGCGCATGAGATCAAGAACCCGCTGACACCCATCCAGCTTTCCGCAGAACGTATCCGCCGCCGTTATGGCAAGCGTATTGAGGATGATGACCGTAAGGTGTTTGACCAGTGCGTGGACACGATTATCCGCCAGGTCGGCGATATTGGGCACATGGTGGATGAGTTCTCCTCGTTTGCGCGTATGCCAAAGCCAAAGATGAAAGAGGCAGACCTGCGCTCTGTGGTGCGCGAGTCCGCCTTTATGGTATCTGTTGCCAACTCTCAGATTCATTTTGAAACTGATGTGCCTGAAGAGGCCGTGCGGGCGACGTTTGACAGTCGCCTGATTGGGCAGGCCGTTGGCAATGTTATCAAGAATGCGTCGGAGGCTGTCGAGGCTTACCTGGCGAGCGAAGAAAATCCGGAGCAAGGCAATGTTCTGGTGAAGCTTTATCGGGAAGGTGCGATCCTCACGATTGATGTGATCGATAACGGGATTGGCCTTCCAACTGAGCACCGCACACGGCTCCTGGAACCGTATATGACGACCCGTGAAAAGGGTACAGGCCTTGGGCTCGCAATCGTGCGGAAAATTTTGGAAGATCATGGGGGTGGAGTTGAACTGCTGGATGCGCCATCTGTTGCCGGGGGCGGGCATGGTGCTATGGTTCGGCTGACATTCCGCAGCTTTGATGTTCCTCCCTTTACTGAAAATGTAACGTAAGAATGGTGGTGATAAGCCGTGGCAAGTGACATTCTGATTGTTGATGATGAAGCAGATATTCGTGAGCTGATCGCCGGAATTCTGGAGGATGACGGCTACAATACCCGCATTGCTGGTAACAGTGATGCGGCGTTGGCTGCGATTGCAGACCGTCGTCCGTCTCTGATTATTCTTGATATCTGGCTCATGGGCAGCAAGCTGGACGGGCTTGAGGTTCTTGAAGTGATCAAGAAAGAAAACCCTGATCTGCCTGTTGTGATCATTTCCGGTCACGGCAATGTGGAGACGGCGGTTTCCGCGATCAAAAAAGGGGCTTACGATTACATCGAGAAGCCGTTTAAGGCAGATAAGCTGGTTGTGATTACCGAGCGTGCACTGGAAGCGTCTTCTATGAAGCGCGAGATCAGGGAGCTGAAGCAGCGTGCCGGTGATGTTTCCAATCTGGTGGGTAGTTCATCCTCTGTCAATAACCTGCGTTTGACCATTGAACGTATTTGCCTGACTAACAGCCGTGTGATGATCACCGGGCCGTCCGGTTCCGGCAAAGAGACCGTAGCGCGTACGATCCACGAGGCATCTCCGCGCTCCAGGTCACCGTTTGTGGTGCTATCTGCTGCGAATATTACACCGGAGCGGATGGAGGAGGAGCTCTTCGGCGTTGAGGAGAATGCAACCACACCGCGCAAGGTTGGGGCGCTTGAAGAGGCGCATGGCGGGACCATCTATCTGGATGAAATTGCTGATATGCCGCTTGAAACGCAGAATAAAATCCTGCGAGTACTGGTGGACCAGACCTTTACCCGTCTGGGAGGGCACAACAAAGTGAAGGTGGATGTACGCCTTCTTTCTTCCAGCGGCTACAATCTGGAAAACCGGATTGCGGAAGGCTTGTTCCGTGAGGATCTTTATCACCGTCTGGCTGTTGTGCCGTTGCGTGTGCCTGCACTTGAAGAGCGCCGTGAGGATATTCCTCAGCTGATCCATTTCTTCATGAAACAGATTTCCAACTCCACCGGTCTGCCAATGCGCCGGATTGGTGAGGACGCGATGGCTGTGCTGCAAACGCATGACTGGCCGGGGAACCTGCGCCAGTTACGCAACAATGTTGAGCGCCTGATGATCCTGACACGGGCAGACCCGGATGCTGTGATCACTGCGGATCTTCTGCCTGCCGAGGTAGCGTCGACTGTGCCGAGCATGCCGGGGTCTTCCGGCGGTGAAGAGCTGATGTCCTTGCCACTTCGTGAAGCACGGGAACAGTTTGAACGTGAATATCTGCAAGCACAGGTTAAGCGTTTTGGCGGTAATATCTCGCGTACTTCAGAATATATTGGTATGGAACGGTCAGCATTGCACCGAAAGCTCAAGTCTCTTGGTCTCACCTGATCGGTGAGCCCTGAGATGGAGCAAAGGACTGAATTATGAAGGTTGTAATTTGTGGCGCCGGACAGGTTGGCTACGGCATAGCCGAAAAACTTGCAGCGGAACAGAACGACGTTTCTGTGATTGATACCAGCCCGCAGCTGGTTAATGCCATTCGGGATACGCTGGATGTGCGCGGATTTATTGGCCATGGGGCGCACCCCGATGTGCTGGCGCAGGCTGGGGCAGATCAGGCTGACATGATTATTGCCGTGACCTTGTATGATGAGATCAACATGGTTGCGTGTCAGGTGGCACACTCATTGTTTAATGTGCCGATCAAGGTCTCGCGTGTGCGCGCGCAAAGCTATTTGCAATCTCATTATCGCAATCTGTTCTCGCGCGATAACATGCCGATTGACGTGATTATTTCTCCTGAAATTGAAGTGGGTGAGATGGTCCTGCGGCGCCTGGCACTGCCAGGTGCTATGGAAACCGTACGGTTTGCGGATGATAACATGATCATCATCGGGGTTGACTGTGTTAGTGATTGTCCGGTGCTGGATACTCCGCTGCGTCAACTGACAGAGCTGTTCCCGGATCTGTCAGCTGTGGTGGTTGGTATTGCTCGTGAAGGTAAGGTCTTTGTTCCGCACAGCTCTGATATGATGCGGGAAGGGGATCTGGTTTATGTGTGCTGTGAACGTGGTCAGGTGCGGCGTACACTGAGTATCTTTGGTCACGAAGAGCCTGAGGCCAGGCGCGTTCTTATTGCCGGTGGCGGTAATATTGGTGCATATGTTGCGCGCCGTCTTGAGGAAAAGCACGGCAGAACCAAAGTAAAGATTATCGAGCAGTCGCGCGATCGGGCTATTCGTATTGCCGATGAGCTGCGCAGAACTGTGGTGTTGCATGGCAGTGCGCTGGATCAGGTGATGTTGCAGGAAGCAGACGTTGAAGACTCCGACATGATGGTGGCGCTGACAAATGAGGATGAGGTGAATATCCTGTCCTGCGTGATGGCCAAGAAAATGGGCTGTAAACGGAACCTCTCGCTGCTGAACAACACCAGTTATCCTGCCTTTGCGCATGCTTTGGGCATCGATGCTTTTGTGAACCCGCGTCAGGTGACGATCTCCAGGATCCTGCAGCATGTGCGCCGTGGACGTATCCGGGCCGTTCACGCACTGCAAAATGGTGCTGCTGAAGTGATTGAGGCTGAGGCGCTGGATACTTCGCCGCTCGTTGGCCGTCCGTTACGTGAGGTTGAGCTTGCAGAAGGCATCCGCATAGGTGGAATTTTGCGTGATGGGAAAGTGGTGACACCGTGCGGCGATGAGCGTATTCAGGCCCATGACCGTGTTGTGATTTTTGCTGTTGCAGATAAGGTACGTCATGTGGAGCAGATGTTCCGCGTGTCACTTGAGTTCTTCTAGCATCTTTATTTTGAACCATTCTTATTGATTGCATTCAGTTAAACGGAACGCGCTCTGGCGCTGATTTTGTCACATAATTCCGGCGCTTGAGTATGAAAGTGCCGGAACATCAGGCTGTTAAGCCTGAAACGTTCGTGTTTAAGACTGGCAGGAAGAGGTGCATTTGCTTTGTTTTTTCCCGCCTTTGAGACGGTGATTTAAAGCGTATCCGGCCTTAAATCACCGTAACCGCCCGCTCAATGCGCCCCGATTTTCTCTTGACTGTGCGATTTTGACAGAGGTTTCCAGTTCCATGGAAGGAGTTCCTGCAGGCGGTTGATCTTGTGGTCGTTGATGCGAGCAAGAGTGTCTGTGAGATACTCTTGCGGGTTGAGGCCATTAAGTTTGGCGGTCTCAATCAACGTCATGGCATCGGCCAGTGTTTCCCCACCCGCCTTAGATCCGGCGAACATCCAGTTTTTCCTGCCCATCACCACCGGTTTGATGGCGCGCTCAGCGGCATTGTTGTCAATGGCGACCCGGCCATCGTCAAGGAACAGTGTGAAGGCGTGCCAGCGTGACAAGCCATAGCGGATTGCTTTGGCCAGATTGGACTTCCCGGAGATCCGGTCAAGCTGCGCTTCGCACCAGGCTTTGAAGTGTTCTGCTATGGACTTGCTATATTTCTGTCTCACCTCTCGGCGCTGATCTGGTGATTTGCCATTGATCTGGCGCTCAATGTCATAGAGTTTGCCTATTTCACCCAGGGCGTGCTCCGCCAGTTCTGACTTGGTTGCGGTAAAGATGTCATGGAAGTCGCGCCGCCAATGCGCCCAACATGCCGCTTCCTTTATTCTTCCCGCTTCGTAGAGCTGTTTGTAGCCCGCATAAGCATCCGCCTTAACCGCCCGGTCAGAGCGCCGGAGATTTTTCTTGACAGGCCGCTTTTGACAGGGGTTTCCAGTTCCATGGCAAGAGTTCCTGCAGGCGGTTGATCTTGTGGTCGTTGATGCGAGCAAGAGTGTCTGTGAGATACTCTTGCGGGTTGAGGC
>CANNAV010000090.1 GCA_947502585.1 uncultured Pseudovibrio sp. | reverse complement strand
TATTTTAAAACTGACTTTAACTACAATAACCATTATATTACAATGACTAATGCTTCTACACAATGGAAGTAGAGCCAAATTTGCTTGAGTACCATTCCTACAGAACGGACGGAGAGCCAATCGTTTGAGTAAACTATAGCACATATCATCCATATATGCGACGCTTACGCCCCCATACCTGTTGTTCGCTCAAGAATATCAACACCTTGCTGTTTCCAAAAGTGTAGCAAATCGATAAATACCCAGTTTTCGACCAGTTTGTCACCTTCCCGGCGATAGATATCAATTACGCGGAACTCACCCGGTTTTCCGGTAGCGGGCATACTCATAAAGCCGCCGGTTGGTTCTGCTGTGAAGTTTGGAAAACCGAAAAAGCCACCGAATTCGCCTTCAGCGAACCGACAAATATGCTTTGTCGTGGAGCGGTTTTTAAAACCAGACCGAAACGGCCCGGAATGCTGCTTTGCATAACGCTCAATCGTGTAAGTCGCGCCAATACCGGCGGGGCCCCACCAGATCATGTCATCCGCCCATGTTTGCGCAAGCTCTTCTTCCAGTGGCAGGCCGCTATCCCATTCTCCAAGATCAGAAATCATGTGGTTTATGGTAGCAAGTGTCTTTTCTCCCTCAGCCTGTGGCTGCGCCTCAAATAAAAGTCCGCTATGGGTTGCCGGGCCGGGTTGGACCATATGTGCTCCGGTTTGCTCTCCAAAGGGGCGTAGGCCAGATTGCATCATCAGGTGTGGAATATCGAAATACATTGCAGTTTCGACGATTTTTCCGTTTTCGATTCTATGGAAAGCACAATAGCGCAGAAACGCCATTTTGCGGGTTGGCTGAATGGCAAGCCAGGTTTCATCAAATAAACCCATCAAGTGCCCCATGGATGAAACCCAGATACTCTCTTCAGAAACAAGGGAATTCTGCCCTGCCATAAAAATATCTATACGGCGCTGGAGCCTGGAAAGACTTCTTTTCAACGGCTGCCAGAACTTTACAGCAACTTCTTCTGGCGAAAAGATCACATTAAAAGGATCAAACCCTCTCCAATGTAAGTTGCCGGCACAGTACTTGTGCATAACCTCAGAAACCTCAGCTTCATCTGTATTATCCAACTCCTTATAAAACTCTAGAACCAATTGTTTTTCTTCTTGAAATGACATTACATCTCGTCCCCTAAAAACAATTGTCGGATGCCCTGACACACTTAGGCATCGACACGTTGCGAGCCATTTTTGACTACGTATGCAAAAATACATTGCAAAATATAACATTATCAGTTTGTATGGTGCAAGCGTAAGCATAACTACATAACCTTGGGGGGGAGTATGGCTGAGATACAGCTTCGCAAGATTTCCAAGCGCTGGGGTTCTTTTGTTGGAGTCGACAGTTTTGACCTAACGATTGCGGATAAGGAATTTCTGGTCCTGTTAGGTCCTTCCGGCTGCGGAAAAACCACAACAATGCGTATGGTTGCCGGTTTGGAAGACGCTACCAATGGTGACATTTTTGTAGGCGGGAAGCGCGTAAACGATCTGGAGCCTAAAAACCGTGATATGGCGATGGTGTTTCAAAGCTACGCGCTTTACCCAAACATGAGTGTTTACGAAAACATCCGCTTTCCGCTGAAAGTACGGGGGATTGACCCGGTCGAGCATAAAGACCGGGTGTTAAAGGCTGCTGACAGGGTAGAGCTGCGTGAGTTTCTGGACCGTAAGCCTGCGGAACTTTCCGGCGGACAGCGGCAAAGGGTGGCGCTTGCACGGGCAATTGTTCGCAAGCCCAAAGTATTCCTTATGGATGAGCCGCTTTCAAATCTAGATGCTAAGCTTCGGGTTTCAACTCGTGCGCAGATTAAAAACCTTAGTCACGAACTGGCAGCAACTACTATCTACGTAACCCACGACCAGATTGAGGCGATGACGCTAGCAGATCGCGTAGTGGTCATGAACCGCGGAATTATTCAGCAAGTAGGTACACCAACAGAGATCTACGACCGCCCGGCAAACACGTTTGTTGCAAGTTTTATTGGCAATCCTGCAATGAACCTGATTGAAGGCACAGTTAAAACTGGCACGTTTACCGCTACAAACACCAGTATTACCGGCCTGAATGTTCCTGATGGACCGCTGGTACTGGGGTTTAGAGCAGAAGACGCCGAGGTCGCAAGTAATAATAAAGGACATATGACCGCTCCAATTTACACACTGGAGCTGCTTGGTGATGCCACCATGGTTTCCGTGCGCATTGGTGGCAACCTTGTTGCTGTAAAGACGGACAAGTCTTACCGCGCACAGATTGACGAGGCCGTTTCAATCAAAATCAACCCAGAATTTTGCCATCTATTTGATGCCGCAAGCGGGGAGAGAATTAATTAAGTTACTTCTGTAGCTTTATAGCGTTGCAATGGTGCCATGCGCTTCATTTCAGGGAGGAGAATATGAAACTTTCACAATTGGTTCTCGCAGCCGCAATTTCAGTTTCTGCAGGCAGTGCATTTGCCGCAGGTTGTAAAATTGATGGGCGTGTCAGCATTGTGGGCAATGAGTTCCCGGCAATCCATGCAGTTGTTGAAGGTGCAAAGTCGTGTATCGGTGATGAGATAAAGGCCAACCTTACTGCTGATCACCAGAAGATCAACGTTGCTGGCATGACAAGCAGCCCGGCTGAATACACATCAGCTCTCATATCAAACGCCTCTATTATTGCTTTATTGAACGAAGACCTGATCCGCCCGCTGGATTCGTTGGTTGAAAAGTACGGTCAAAGCCTTAAGCCTAACCAACTTATCAAAATCAACGGAAAAATTATGGCCGTTGCTTTTATGGTAAATGCCCAGCACTTAGTGTACCGCTCTGATATACTTGCAGAGGCAGGGGTCCAGCCGCCAAAGTCCTATGAAGAAGTTCTGGTTGCAGCTAAAGCTATCCGCGAGCAGGAACTGATGCAGTACCCAATCGGCGGGGCGTATAAAGCTGGTTGGAATCTGGCACAGGAGTTCATAAACATGTACTTGGCTTCTGGCGGTGAGTTTTTTGAGCCGGGATCAGCGAAAGTCTCCATCAATAACGAGAAGGGGCTTGCAGCTCTGGAAATGATGAAGGCTCTTTCTGGTTACATGAATCCGGATTTTCTGACACATGACTCCAACGCCACAAACGCAGAGTTCCGCGCTGGAAATGTTGCGATGATGAACATGTGGGGTAGCCGTGCTGCAACCTTGACGGAGATTGAAGGTATTTCTGAGGATGTGGTGCATGGTTTTGATATCAGTGGCCCATTGATAGTTGGCAAAAGTAGCGTTCCTGCTTCCACTTTGTGGTGGGACGGCTTTACCGTTGCAAAGAATGTTAGTGATGCAGACGCAGAAGCTACGTTCGTTGCAATGATCACTGGCATATCTCCAGACAGGCTGGACAAGAAGACGTCTTCGCTCGCTGTTTGGCTGATTGATGGCTACAAACCAACCCAAAAGGCGCGTGGTGTATCTGATGCCATCGACATGGAAACCAAACCATATCCAATAAAGCCTTATATGGGCCTTCTCCATACAGCTTTGGGCAACGAACTCTCTGACTTTATGCAGGGTAAAGAAGATGCCAAGTCCGCACTTGCTGACATAGTATCTGCTTACAACTCTGCTGCACGCGAAGAAGGTTTCCTGAACTGACAAACACCTAAGTGTGTGAAAGCGTTGCTCTGTAACGTTTTCACATGGATTCCATAAAATATACGGAGCGATTTATGAAACATCGCACCTTCTTTTGGTTCACCCTCCCTACAGCGTTGGCCATGCTGGTGTTTATTGCCTTGCCACTAGCCTCGGTGATTATACAGTCTGTATTTACTCCCCATGAAGCGGTGCTGGTTGAATCAGAAAACTGCGGGCCATTTGGCTGCACCAAAACAACGGTTATTGACCAGGATGTAAGTGCTGCATTGAGAGCATCTGAGCCACTTGGTCGTTTTGTTGGATTGGATATATATCTTGACCGTGGCCATTTGGCCGTTAACGAAGTGGCCGCTGCATGGCGATCCAGCACGAGCGTGGGGAATTTTTTTGCTAAACTGAACAACCTGCCACTCTACCGGGCAATGGCGTTTACGCTAACCTATACGTTTACGGTAACACCATTTATGCTGGTATTCGGTTTCATAATCGCTGTTAGTGTTAACTCATTAAATCGCTACCTCAAAGGCATGGTTATTTTCTTTTCGCTGTTGCCCATGATCGTATCGCCATTGATAGGCTCTCTGGTGCTATTTTGGATGGTGGATAGCCGCGGTATCCTGGGCAGTTTCCTGCAATGGATTGCGAATGACCCGGCTCTGTCAGTAAAGGCATCCACTGGTCTGACATGGGTTATGCTGATTGTTTACGGTGTCTGGCATGCAGCCCCATTCTCATTCATAGTGTTCTATGCAGGCTTGCAAACGTTACCGGGAGAGCTAATGGAAAGCTCTCAGGTTGACGGTGCAAATCGCTGGCAACAGACAATTTACATTGTCTTGCCGCATCTTATGCCGCTGGTGACTTTTGTTACGCTTATTCAGTTGATGGATAACTTCCGGGTATTCGAGCCAATCGTTGGCTTTAATTCAGAGGCTCATGCTACCTCGCTTAGCTGGTTTATTTTTAATGATCTTAGCGGCGAGACGCGCCTTCTCAGCTCGGCATCAGCCTCTTCCGTTCTCACAATTCTGGGTGTTGCAATATTGCTGGCGCCAGTTCTGGTGCGCACCTGGCGTGACTTTAAAGTGAAAGGGTAGCAAATGGCTTCTTCCGCTATGCGTACCCCATGGTACTTGCAAACAGTCTCAATATGCTTCATTGCTCTATGGCTTGTAATGGCAGCTTTTCCCTTTCTATGGACGGTTTGGGGCAGCTTTAAAGTTGAGCTTGATTTCTTTTCTATTGCAGATTGGACCAACGCTTTAACAGGCGTCAATACGGCACAGGAACACGGCTCTTCTTTTACGGACACCGCATACCACGGCAGCTGGATTCAAGAAGGTTTTTGGGTTGCCGCTATCAACACCGCCATTGTTTGCGTTAGTGTTGTTTGTATTTCCCTTATCTTTGGCACATTGGGGGGCTATGCGCTATCCCGCTCATCACATCGTTACGCCTTCTGGCTGTTGATCGCCGCTCTGATTTTCCGTGCGATGCCACCCATAACGTTGGTTTCCGGCTACCTGTTGCCGTTCTTTCAGTGGAACCTTTGGGGGCATTTGGCCACTACCATTATTGTGCTCGTGGCCATCAACCAGCCTTTCACATTGTGGATGCTGCATAGTTTCTTCCAAAAGATCCCGAAAGATCTTGACGAGAGCGCGAAGGTGGACGGGTGCAGTCAGTTTCAGGCGTTTTGGCATGTGATTATTCCGGTCATGTGGCCGGGTGTAATCACTACAGGGCTGTTCAGCTTCCTACTCGCCTATAATGATTTTGCGGTCACCTCCATGCTGCTTGCAAAAGAGAACCACACCATGGTTCCCAAAATTGCCAGCTTCCTTGGCACAACACAAACCGAAGGCAACGTTATGTTTGCAGTGGCCTCTGTAGTTTCCGCCACTGCGCCACTATTCTTGCTGGTTGTCTTTTTCCAGCGGCACATCGTGGCTGGCCTTACGCAAGGCGCAGTTAAAGGTTGATTTGAAAGGATTTAAAATGAGGGGATTGCGTCCACAACAAGCGGTTTTAAGCCGTGATACCGATATGGATAAAACCGCCGAAACACGTGCTGTTATTGAAAGCATGGTTGATGGCTTGAATGATCACCGAATTGATGACATCGACGAGTTTTTTTCCCAGGGCTTCCGTTGGATGGGCAACCAAGGTTGTGGCACCAAAAACGGTCTGAAAGAATTTCAGGACAATTGGCAACGCCCGTTTCAAGCCGCATTTTCAGACAAAGTCTGCATTGACGAAGCTCGCCTCTATATGGGCGAGTGGGCGGCTGCATTTGGTCGTCAAGAAGCGACACATTCTGGTGAGTTTCTTGGCATTCCGGCAACCTGGCGGCGCGTTGAAATTCGTTACATGGATTTTTGGAAAGTGGTTGGAGGCAAAATCGTAGACAACTGGGTCAATGTCGATTTTGCTCATGTGGCTGCTCAGCTGGGTGTTGACCTGTTTAAGGGCGAAGGCTGGGAAGCCTTTGACCGCGGCGAGAAGACACCTCCCTCACCAGAAAACACAAGCAACAATCAAGGCCCCCATTATGGCAATTAAATATATCAAACACGGCAAAACAAAAACAGATCGCGCAGAAGATGATGCCAAAACCCGTGCAGTGGTGGAGACAACGCTTCAGGACATTGAAAAGCACGGCGATATGGCGGTGCGCGGGCTGAGTGAGAAGTTTGACAATTATTCTCCCGCAAGTTTTCGTTTATCTCAGGAAGAAATTGACGAACTGATTGGTCAGTTAAGTGAACAAGAGCTGCATGATATTAAATTTGCGCAGGAGCAGGTTGTAAAGTTCGCTCGTGCCCAGCATGCATCTATGCTTGATGTGGAACTGGAAACCATGCCTGGCGTGATTTTGGGGCATAAAAACATCCCGGTGCAGTCCGTTGGATGCTATATACCGGGCGGAAAATTTCCAATGGTGGCTTCTGCACACATGTCTGTTGCAACAGCCACCGTTGCAGGTGTGCCACGTATTGTAGCCTGCACGCCGCCGTTTAATGGTAAGCCGAACCCCGCTGTAATTGCAGCCATACATCTTGGTGGTGCGCATGAAATTTATGTTCTGGGCGGCATTCAGGCTATTGGTGCAATGGCACTTGGGACAGAAACCATAGAGTCGGTGCATATGCTCGTCGGGCCAGGTAATGCCTATGTTGCAGAAGCAAAACGCCAACTCTTTGGCCGTGTGGGTATTGATCTGTTTGCCGGACCAACTGAAACCATGGTGGTTGCCGATGAGAGCGTGGACGCAGAAATCTGCGCAACAGACCTTCTGGGACAGGCTGAGCATGGCTACAACTCACCGGCTGTTCTGGTAACCAACTCGGCAAAGTTGGCAGATGATACGCTTGCACATATTGCCCACCTGTTGACCATTTTGCCGACCGCTGAGACTGCCCGCGTAAGCTGGGAAGAATATGGTGAGGTTATTTTATGCTCCAGTTATGACGAGATGCTTGAAGTTGCAGATGCCATTGCTTCTGAGCATGTGCAGGTTATGACAGAACGTGATGACTGGTTCCTTGAAAACATGACCTGCTACGGTGCGTTGTTCCTTGGTGTGCGTACCAACGTGGCAAATGGTGACAAGGTTATCGGAACTAACCACACCTTGCCAACCAAGAAAGCAGGCCGCTACACGGGTGGGCTTTGGGTTGGTAAGTTCCTGAAAACACACAGCTACCAGAAAATTGTTACCGATGAAGCTGCAACCCGGATTGGCGAGTACGGTTCACGCCTTTGCATGCTTGAAGGCTTTGTCGGACATGCAGAGCAATGCAACTTGCGGGTGCGCCGCTATGGCGGGGTTAATGTTCCGTATGGCGAGGGTGCACCTGTACGCGAAACTACCAACTGACAAACCGGGCTTCTTTTTGAGGCTGATTACTGACCCGTTCCTTCTCCGTGCGCTATGTCCACCCATATAGATGCGTTTAAAATGTGCTCGCGTCTATGGCTTTCTGGCATAAGAAATGAGGCACTTTATCTGGTTTTGTAGATGGAATTTAATATGTTACTACCAACACCCATTAGTATGGACCTGACAGGAAAAACCGCACTTGTAACCGGAGCCTCTTCAGGTATCGGACAGGGGTGTGCGGTGGCATTGGCAAATGCTGGTGCCCATGTGGTTTGCGTTGCGCGTGGTGCAGAGCGCCTGAACCAAACCGTTGAAGCAATGAAGGAAAATGGTTGGTCAGCAGAAGCTGTTGCGCTTGATCAGGCTGATCTTATTTCCCTGCGAAAACTCATAGGCGAGCATTCTTTGGATATAGTGGTGAACTCCGCAGGGGTGGCGCTCCATAACCCAGCACTCGAAACATCTGAAGAAGATTTTGACGCAGTAATGTCAGTTAACCTGAAGTCTGCCTACTTTTTGTCTTCAATCGCGGCAGCTAACATGATTGCCAGGGAGCGACACGGTTCTATCATTCATATCTCCAGCCAAATGGGCCATGTGGGTGGAATTGAACGTGCACTTTACTGTGCAACTAAGCACGGCGTTGAAGGTATGGTTAAAGCAATGGCTATTGAGTGGGGCAAAAAAGGCATCCGCATTAATACCATCAGCCCTACCTTCATCAGAACACCGCTGACGCAATCAACATTTGACAATCCTGGGTGTGAAGCCTGGATTATGGAAAAGATTAAGGTCGATCGTGTTGGAGAGGTTGAGGATATCATGGGAGCAGTTGTTTATCTTGCAAGTGACGCTTCTGCCATGGTGACGGGAACGTCATTGTTGGTTGACGGAGGCTGGACAGCAGGCTGATGACAGGAAAGGTTACCTCACAACAGGTCGCAGAGCTGGCAGGTGTTTCTCAATCTGCCGTCTCCCGCGTGTTTACACCGGGTGCGTCTGTGTCGAAGAAAATGGCTTTAAAGGTACGTGAGTCTGCTGAGCAGCTCGGCTACCGGCCTAATGTTCTTGCCAGAGCAATGGTTTCTGGCAAAAGTCGCATCATTGGCATTGTGGTCTCGTATTTTGAGAACCAGTTCTATACGGAAATTCTGGCGAAGTTTTCTGAGGCTTTAAAAGAACGCGGCTATCACATTCTCATCTTCATGGCTTCTGTCGAGTCGCATGCTCTTGAAGAGGTAATGAACGATATTCTTGATTATCAAGTAGATGGCATCATTGTTGCTTCCGTAAATCTTACATCTGATATCGTTGATGGCTGCCATAGCGCGGGTGTGCCTGTCGTTCTGTTTAACCGCTCTCAGGACATTGCCGGTGTCAGTGCTATCACATCGGAAAACTTTGCCGGAGGGCGCAAGGTTGCCGATTTTCTGCTGTCAGGGGGGCATAAGAAAATTGGTTACATTGCTGGTTGGGAGCAAGCCTCCACCCAGCGAGACCGTGAACGCGGTTTGATTTCTGCATTGGAGGACGCCAATGTAGAAATGTTTGCTCGTGAGGTTGGTAACTTCAACACGGAAGAAGCGCGTGAAGCCACGCGACGCATGTTTCAATGCCCTGAAGAAAAGCGCCCTGACGCGGTTTTTGTTGCCAATGATCACATGGCTTTAACTGTCATGGATGTTCTCCGCTATGAGTGCAACCTGCGTATACCAGAGGACGTTTCTGTGGTGGGTTACGATGATGCGCCGCCTGCTGCCTGGCCCACCTACAACCTTACCACCGTGCGCCAGCGCTCCAACATTATGGTTGAAGAGACACTGAACGCCCTGTTTGAGTGGATTGAATCACCTGAAACCGCCCGGTGCAGAACAATTGCAATTGATGGCCCTTTGATGGTCAGAGGGTCTGCCCGTCTACCGGAAGCTAACAATACGCAAGGAATAACAGATGAAAGGTTTTGATAGTAAGTTTAAATATTTACCGCAATATATTATTGGTATTACAAAGGAAATATGGGAAGACCGCGGACTTGCAAGGCTTCATGATTACTACAGCTCTGATATTGTTGTCCGTATGCCTGGGGCCGTTTCTACCGGGAATGAAAACGTTATTGCCTCCACGATAGCGACCCTTGCTGAATTTCCTGACCGTACTTTGTTGGGGGAAGATGTTATCTGGTCCGGAACACCGGAAACAGGCATGCTCAGCTCCCACCGCATTCTCTCTACTGCAACGCATACGGGTGATGGTGTTTATGGCAAAGCGACTGGCACAAAGCTGGTTTACCGTATTCTTGCTGACTGCCATGCCATTGATAACCAGATCAACGATGAGTGGCTTATCCGTGACCAGGGGGCCATTGTGCGCCAGATGGGCAGAACCCCGAAAGAATATGCAGCAAGCCTGATTGAACAGGAAGGCGGGATTGAAAACTGTGTGAAGCCACTAACCCCGGAAACGGACACACCGGGACCATATACCGGAATTGGCAACGGCAATGAGTGGGGCCAGCGTTATGCAGAGATCCTCAACAGCATCATGTCGGCCGATATGAGTGTTGTTGAGCGCGAATATGACCGCGCTGTACAATGCGAATATCCAGGTGGCACAACAGGGTATTCCTACCCAGCGGTGGATCGCTTCTGGATGGGGCTTATCTCCGCATTCCCACATGCAAAATTCACTATAAATCACCAGATTGGCCGTAACGATTCGCAAATGCCACCACGCGCGGCAATTCGCTGGAGCCTGCATGGCCGCCATCAGGGTTATGGGGCGTTTGGTCCACCAACAAATGCGATGGTCTACGTGATGGGAATTTCTCACGCAGAGTTTGGCTCGATAATTGGCGCTGAACCTAAGATCAGGCGGGAGTACACACTTTATGATGAAACCTCCATCTGGAAGCAAATTATTATGCAAAACAGATAGTTAACACAGGATTGCAGAGACAATCCGACAGGGTGATTTTTACATAAAATCGGGAGGAAAAAAGATGTCCAGCTCAGACGTCATGCAACGTATTGTGCGTTATGGTGACTTAAAGCCATGCAAATCAGCATTTATTGATGCACATACACCCGGCTCTGATCAGAAAGAAAACTTTACCATCATTGGTGGTGGTGTTTCAGAAAGCCCCGACCAGTACGTGCATATCAAGGAAACACCCGGCTTTAACATTGGTGCTGCAGGTCAGCCACCAAAGTGCCGCAACTCCTTGCACAGCCATACTACCGCAGAAGTTTTCTTCGTTCTAAAGGGGCGTTGGCGCTTCTTCTGGGGCCGTTATGGCACAGCAGGCGACTTCATTGCTGAAGAAGGCGATATCTTCAACATTCCAACAGGCATTTTCCGTGGTTTTGAAAATGTTGGTGCCGATTACGGCATAATCATGTCTATACTGGGTGGTGAAGATGCTGGCGGCGGCGTAACATGGGCACCGCAAGTTATTCAGGAAGCGCAGGCACACGGCCTTATTCTTGGTGAAAACGGCCTTCTTTATGACACTAAAAAGGGCCAGTCTCTTCCGGAAGATGTTTCCCCTATGCCGCTGTTAACTGAAGATCAGTTGAAGGGTTATCCGGAAGTTCCCGTTCAGAAAGTGGTACACGATTATGTTGTACGCTATTGGGATTTGATGGCGCTTTCGGCAAAAGAGCCCACAACGGTGATTGGATCTAATGGCCTAATTAAGGATAAACCGGGCTTTGAAGTTGAATTCCTGACACGCGGCTCTCAAAATGATGGGATGATCACTTGCGATAAGCATACTGTGTTGATGCCTATGCGCGGCCATTGGAAGCTATGTTGGAATGGTGGGGAAACCGCTCTGAACCCCGGGGATACTTGCTTGCTTAACCTAGGTGAAGCTTACTCCCTCTGCCCATCTATGACAGGGGAAGCAAGCCTTTACCGCATCATAGCAACGGATGATCCCGCTGGCACAACCTGGCAAGGCTAAATCTGTAAACACTGGCCAGTCTCTCAGCAGTTTGGCCAGTTTTTGGAGGAAGTTACCATGTCACCTATTGTTTTTTTGCCGGGCATGATGTGTGATGCTCGCTTGTTTTCACCGCAAATTGCAAACCTTTCCAGCAAACATTCCATTATCGTTCCCAATTTAGGGCAACAGGATTCTATGGCGGCTCTGGCTGATGAGGTGCTTGCTAATATACCAGAGCGATTTGATCTTCTGGGGCTTTCCATGGGCGGTATTCTGGCGATGGAAATTATTCGCAAAGCACCGGAACGCGTTGAAAAACTTGCCTTACTCAACACCAACCCTTTAGCGGAGCTGGAAGAAGTAAAGGCACTGCGCAGCCCACAAATTGCGTTAGCTGAAGATGGACGGCTTGCGGAAGTTATGAAACAGCAGATGATTCCGAAATATCTGCCTGACGGCATCCGCAACCAACAGATTGAAGACCTTTGTCTGGAAATGGCTCTTGACTTGGGGCAAAAATATTTCGTGAATCAATCTGTTGCCTTGCGCGACCGTATTGATCAGCAAGAGGCGCTAAAAAAATATCCCGGTAAAACCCTGGTGCTTTGCGGTGCTCAAGACCGTTTGTGCCCGTTGCACCGGCATGAGCTGCTGCATTCTCTCATTCCACACTCTGACTTACATGTGCTGGACAACACAGGTCACCTGCCAACTCTTGAGAGCCCTGAAGAAACCACCCACCTCTTAATTAACTGGCTAAAGTGAACATGACAGAAACACTATTTGAATTGTTGCGTAAAGTAGATACACCAACCGTTTGTAACGCGACTGAGGTTGCTCAGGGTAAACGTGGCTTTAATGACTTTACACGCGGAACCGTTATGTGCTCCAGTCCAGATGAGCAAGCTATTGTCGGCTATGCCAGGACTGCGAAAATTGCAGCTGTTGAACCCTCAACAGAGCCCTTGGACGTTATCCGTGAACGGCGCATGGCATACTACCGCTATATGGCGGAAGGCGGGGACTTTCCAGCGATTGCAGTTATTGAAGATACTGATGGTGCCGATGCAATTGGCGCGTATTGGGGCGAAATCAACACCAGTATCCATAAAGGATTTGGCCTTGCAGGTGCGCTGACAAATGGCGTTATGCGCGATCTTGGCGACATGCCGAAAGGTTTCCCGGTCATAGCAGGTTCAATAGGGCCAAGCCACGGTTACGTGCATGTTGAGAATATTGAGTGCGAAGTTAACATCTTCGGTCTGAGCGTAAAGCATGGCACGCTTGTTCACGCGGACAGACACGGCGCTGTTGCTATTCCGGAAGAGATTATTCCGGTCCTTGAAGAGGCAATCCGGAAACTACTGAGTACCGAGCGTATAATCCTGGATGCTACTCGTGAGCCCGGCTTCAACTTCGAACAGTTCGAAAACGCCTGGGCGGCTTTTGAAAAAGCACGAGTTTAGAAGGCGATGTGGCATTAATCCAGCTCAGGTTACAGGTAAGCGTCCGGCGCCCCTGACCTATCAAGCTTCAAACAACTTGGCAATGCCCCCTGAACAGATACAGGGGGCCTATTGCCAACTATTTCAAGGCCAGAAAGAACAGTGGTTTTGTGGAAGGGCTCAACAACAAGATCAAGGTCCTCAAACGCAGATGCTATGGCCTCTTCAACACCAGGACCATCTTCCAACGGATGTTCCTGGACTTACAAGGCTACGAAAAATTCGCTTGAGTACCATTCCTACAGAACGGACGGAGAGCCAAGTGAAGTTCAACGCTCGATGTAAGCCCGAAACACTCAGAAACTCTAAGGAATCCAATCCTAGGGTTTTAGCTAATTTCTCGTGTGGGAATTTCATGGTTGCCAACTCTGATTGAGTGGATGCATTTATCCCAAAAAAGCAGGGGTAACGGAATTTTGGTGCAGCGACCCGGGCGTGGATTGTTAGTGCTCCGGCCTCCCGCAATCTCTCACTCAAAAACTTCAGCGTCGTACCTCGGACCACGCTATCATCGACAATACAAATATTTTTCCCGCTGATCTGTTCATGGTTAAAGTTGGGCATGGTTCAAATCACGTGAACACTTTTGTGTCGCGGGCAGGTTTCAAACAAGGCACACTTCGCGCAGGTTGATTG
>CANNAV010000089.1 GCA_947502585.1 uncultured Pseudovibrio sp. | reverse complement strand
CCACTCATTCATCCTAATCCGCCCTCTGGGTTAAATAGAGACAAATAGAGACGCGGACAACTTCCCTGACACAGGGGGATATACGCGAGAAGCGGGGAAGAGAGTGCGCACTCTCTTCCCCGCTTCTGCAAACCTTAAATGTTGTGACAGACCTTAGTAGTCGTCATCTCCAATCTCATCATCCTCTTCGTCAATACGAGGTGGACGTTCGCCTGGGTCACGTCCGACACGTTGCATCAGCGTGGACAGCTCAATGAAGTGATCAGCCTGACGGCGCAGGTCATCAGCAATCATTGGTGGTTGTGTCTGAAGTGTCGAAACAACAGAAACTTTTCGACCACGACGCTGCAGCGCTTCAACCAGAGAACGGAAGTCACCATCACCAGAGAACAGTACAATATGGTCAACATGGTCAATGAGCTGCATGGCGTCTACAGCAAGCTCGATATCCATATTACCCTTAATTTTGCGGCGTCCTGCAGAATCCACGAATTCTTTTACAGGTTTGGTAACAACTTTGTAGCCATTGTAGTCCAGCCAATCGATCAGAGGTCGAATAGAGGAATACTCCTGCTCTTCCACCAACGCTGTGTAATAGTAAGCGCGTAGCAGGTAGCCCTTTGATTGGAATTCTTTCAAGAGACGCTTGTAATCGATGTCGAAGCCAATAGCTTTCGCTGTCGAATAAAGGTTCGCTCCATCAATGAATAAAGCAATCTTTTCGCGGGGATCAAACATATTATTTTTAGCCTTTCCGCTGCACAGACGCGTAAGTCAGTAACTTGTTATAAGCAATAACTTTCTGGGCATGCCTGTTTGCTGTCGTAACATGCCTAGAATGTATGCCATTCTAATTGACCCGGTTGCACTCTACGTTAAATCGAATACGCTTTCGTTACGGACAAACATAAAACCTTGCCCCTCTGCGTATATATTACATTGGCCTAGTTAATATTGGACCAATGCGGTTCGCTTCACCGACCAGAAACTAAAACAAGATGAATGAAATTTACAGATGTCATCTTGCATAAATTAACAGGAACCCACTAAATATTCCCGTTTTGTATTTATATCCAGGTTAGCTTTGAAACAAACCACCTGATATAGAGACGAAAGGTTGAAATATAAACAAATTTTCCTTGTTTTTTATCTGGCCCGGTACATCTCCTAAATATCCAGACCTGAAACAGATTGTTTCTTATATGTTATTTTTTTTCATGCATTCAATTTCAGTGTGCAACCCAGATCCTGAATACCATTCAGGAGTTGCAGGTCTGAGAATTGCTGCCCCCAGAAGAAGCGCAATAATAAACCAATCCGACACAGCGCTGTACACGAAAACATCTCTTCCCAATAGTATTTAATCTAAAATCATGCGCGACAGACCTAAAGCCCCAATTTTTCTATGGCCTGATCTTAAAGCAGCAGAAATACAGGAAAACGCTCCTTTCATAATCAGATGTAAAGGAGTTGCACAAAAAATGCAAAAACTGCCCTTGCCTTGCAACAAGAAGCATTCTATGAGTGGCCATTGAATTCCCAGATATTATGGAGTGATCGAATGGCACGTGTGACCGTCGAAGATTGCGTCGACAAGGTTGAAAACCGGTTCGAGCTGGTTCTACTTGCCAGCCATCGCGCCCGGATGATTTCAAGTGGTTCGCCACTGACAATTGACCGCGACAATGATAAAAATCCGGTCTGCGCGCTTCGCGAGATTGCAGAAGAAACTGTGAGCCCTGAAGATCTTAAAGAAGATCTCATCCACTCGCTACAGAAATTCGTTGAAGTTGATGAACCGGAAGCAGAAACAGCGCCAATGGTTCCAATTGACCCGCAGCAGCTTCAGATTAATGCCGTTGATGATTCAGAGATAGAATTTGACAGTATTACTGAAGAAGACCTGCTCAAGGGGCTTGAAGGACTGGTACCGCCGGAACGTTCCGACGACTACTGACCGCCTTCTGCAAGATGTCGGCGTCGGCCGGGCCGGCGCCTCGCATTTTCAGGTCCGGCCCTGGCTTATTTTAAAGTGAAGCGGCCGCCCGAAAATGATGCGTCAATACGAACTTGTTGAGAAAGTAACCAGCTACAATCCAAATGCGGATGAAGCATTGCTCAACAAGGCATATGTTTATGCCATGCAAAAGCATGGTACCCAGACCCGCGCCTCTGGGGATCCATATATTTCCCACCCTCTTGAAGTTGCTGCGATCCTAACAGATCTGAAGCTTGATGACGCAACCATTGCCGTCGCCCTTCTTCACGATACCATTGAGGACACCGATGCCACGCGTGCCGAGATTGATCGCATGTTTGGTGAAGAGATCGGCAAGCTGGTAGAGGGCCTTACAAAAATCCAGCGTCTGGATCTGGTTTCCAGAAAAGCAAAACAGGCCGAGAACTTCCGCAAACTCCTGCTGGCGATTGCTGATGATGTTCGCGTACTCCTCGTCAAGCTGGCAGATCGCCTCCACAATATGCGTACACTTCACCATATGCGCGAGGACAAACGCCTCCGCATCGCTGAAGAGACCCGGGAAATCTACGGGCCACTTGCAGGCCGCATGGGTATGCAGGACATTCGCGATGAGCTGGAAGACATTTCCTTTGAGACCCTCTACCCGGACGCCCGCACTACCATTCGTGAACGCCTTGCAATCCTGCACAGCAAGAACGAAAGCCTGATCACAGACATCGAAGAGGACCTGACGCAACGCCTCGCCGAACAGGGCATTACAGCTAAAATCAGCGGGCGCGAAAAGCGTGCCTATTCCATCTTCCGCAAGATGGAGGAAAAGTCTCTGGGCTTCGAGCAGCTCTCCGATATCTATGGATTCCGGGCAATCGTCCCAACCCCCGAAGACTGCTACCACGTTCTTGGGGTCATTCACACAGCATGGCCATGCGTACCGGGTCGCTTCAAAGATTATATATCAACACCAAAACAGAACGATTATCGCTCCATTCACACCACAGTGGTTGGACCGAAGCGACAGCGTGTGGAATTGCAGATCCGCACCGCGGCCATGCACCGCATCGCTGAAAACGGCATTGCGGCACACGCGCTCTATAAAGACGGGATCACCGGTGGCCGCAACATTCAGGCAATGACGGCTGAATCCCGCGCCTACGGCTGGCTGCGCGGCACCATTGACCTGTTGGCACAAGGGGAGTCTCCGGAAGAATTCCTCGAGCACACCAAGCTTGAACTCTTCCACGATCAGGTTTTCTGCTTCACACCAAAAGGACGCCTGATCGCACTGCCGCGCGGCGCAACACCAATCGATTTCGCCTATGCCGTTCACACAGACATTGGCAACACCTGTGTGGGTTGCAAAATCAACGGACGCATTTCGTCGCTGGTAACGGAGCTGACCAACGGCGATGAAGTCGATATCGTCCGATCACAGGCACAGACTCCTCCTCCGGCCTGGGAAAACATTGCCGTAACCGGCAAGGCACGCTCTGCCATCCGCAAAGCAACCAAAGCCTCTGCACGCCAGCAATATGGCGGCCTTGGCAAGCACATCCTCGAACGTACCTTCTCCCATGCGGGCAAGGACTTCGATGAAGCCGCTCTGGAAGCGCACGTCAAAAAGTTCAACATGGAAACTACGCTCGATTTACTGGTTGCCGTTGGCAGGGGAGATGCACAGGCAGGCGCAATTCTGGAAGTTGCATATCCGGACTATGCACCAGCACAGAAAGCTGACCGCAATCCGAGCGCACCGCCAGCTGCAGGCTCAGCCTCTGAAGGCTGGTTCGATCTGAACAAAGGCAGCTCGGTCAAATTCAAAATTCCCGAAGGATCTCAGGAGAAATCAAAAAACGGCTCCCTACCGATCCGCACCAGCGTTTCCAGCTCACTCCCCGTGCGCTTTGCCCCAAGCGGCGGCGCTGTTCCGGGCGATCGTATTGTCGGCATTCTGTCACCGGGCATTGGCATCACCATCTACCCGATACAGTCACCAGACCTGAAGGAGTTCGACGATCAGGCTGAGCGCTGGCTCGACGTTCGCTGGGATGTTGATCCGAATGCACCAGAGCGTTTTCCGGCACAGATCAGCGTGTTCGCCGTCAATGAACCGGGCTCACTGGCAGCCATCACCAAGGTCATCAGCGACCATCGCGGCAACATCGATAATATCAAAATGATCCGCAAAGCTTCCGATTTTCACGAGATGCTAATTGATCTTGAGGTATGGGATTTAAAGCACCTGAATCTGATCCTGAACCAGCTGCGTGCCAAACCTAATGTCTCAGAAGCGCAAAGGGTTAATGGTTAGCTGCTGAAAAAAGAGGAAAAACCGTGGACCCAAATGCAGTCCTGGACGTTTTCAGAGAAACAGAAGCCCTGAAGGAGGGCCACTTTATCCTTCCTTCAGGGTGGCATGGCTCAGCTTATCTGCAACGACAAAAGCTGTTGGAATATCCAGATAAAGTCGAAACTCTTGCCTCCGAGCTCGTGAAAAAAATCGCTGCCAACCAGCTCCTCAGTTTCTCCCATTTCGTTGCTCCCAGCTTAGGTGGCCTGATCGTCGCCTTGCAAACTGCAAGAATCATGCAAAAGAGTGCCCTATGGATTCGCCGGGAAGGCGGCTACCTGACCACCGGACCGGCAACCATCCCTTCAGGGTCAAATGTATTTATAATTCAGGACGTTGTAGAAAATGGTTATCTATGCCTATCCATAATTGCAGCCCTGCAGTCACTGAGCATTAACACCGTAGGTATTGGTTGTTTTATCGACAGAAGCCTTGATGATACAGACTTAGGAGTGCCGCTAATATCTCTTGCTCCTTTAAAACTACCGGTGTATGCAGCCGAGAATGTACCAAAAGAACTCGCTGAAATCCCGGCTATAGAAACAACCATGGTCGAGCCGTCTGACCGGCACGATTGAAAATGAGCAAAGCAGCTGAACCGAAATGATTTTTAAACGGCGGGATAAACCTACAAGAATCGAACGCCTCCGCGTGGCTGTCTGGCCGCGCCACAGTTGGTCCCGCTCTTTCAGGTACCTGATAAAACGCGTTTTGCGTTTATCAGCCAGCCCGAGAAAAATTGCAGCCGGTTTTGCCGCAGGCGCCGCTGCTTCCTTCACACCATTCATCGGTTTCCATTTTATTCTCAGCTTTGTTTTGGCCTATATTCTGCGTGGCAATATGCTCGCCGCAGCTTTGGGCACGGCAGTGGGTAACCCACTCACCTTCCCGTTCATCTGGACCAGCACTTATAAGGTCGGCCTCTATATTATGGATCTGGAAGACAAACCTCTTCCGAGTCTGGGCGACAAGCTGGACCACTCCATGCTATCCCAGTCTTTGGAATCCATCTGGCCGATCCTCAAACCAATGCTGATTGGCTCAATACCACTCGGACTCGTTGCCGGTGTCTTTTTCTATTTTGTTATTCTTGGCTCAGTCTCCACCTATCAAAAAGCCAGGACGCATCGCTTTCGCCTGAAAAAAAAGTCGGCAGCAAAAAGCAAAAAGCCCGCACAGGAAAGATAATAAGAGCTGCAATATTGGCAGCTCCACATTAAGCAGATAAAGAGAAAGCGGAGACTTTTCCTGATAAAACTATGCATCACAATAACTTACCCTGAATGGATGTGAGCTTCCCGCTTACGCGTTGATAGACCCGCACACAATGAGGCAGAGATGATTATTGGCATTGGCAGTGATCTGAGCGACATTAGAAGAATAGAGAAAACTCTCTCTCGTTTTCCTGATCGCTTTATAAAGCGCGTCTTCACGGATGTTGAGCGGGCAAAAGCGGAAGGCCGCGCCAACAAGGCTGCAACCTATGCGAAGCGTTTTGCTGCCAAAGAAGCCTGCTCAAAGGCCCTGGGTACCGGTCTTGCCATGGGCATCGCCTGGAAGGAGATGGGTGTTGTTAACCTGCCAAGTGGCAAACCGACCCTGCATCTGTCCGGCGGCGCAAAAGAAAGATTGGATAAACTTGTGCCAAAAGGCTTTGTGTCACGAATTGACCTTACAATTACGGATGATTACCCACTGGCACAGGCGTTTGTGGTTATTTCGGCATGGCCAGAGTACTGGCCAGGGCTGGAGCCGTAAAAACGTAAATGAACTGTATTGCAGAAGTGGCTTTGAACCGCTAAGAGATGCATCTATGTGAATATTATTGTCAGGAGACTGGCTCGCCATACTAAAGTGATAGGCACGGGGCCAGGAGTGTATTCTCTTACCACGAAGGATTAACATGAGCCAATCCAAAGAAAAGGAGCAGGAAGGCGGCGTATATGAGACCATTAAGGTCATCGCTCAGGCCCTGCTGCTCGCTCTGGTTGTTAGAACATTTCTTTTTCAGCCATTTTTTATTCCTTCGGGTTCCATGAAAGATACTTTGCTGATTGGCGACTACCTGTTTGTCTCTAAGTACAGCTATGGCTATTCAAAGTACTCCTTCCCATTTGGACTGGCACCATTTGGCGGACGCATCTGGAGCTCACCGCCAGAGCGTGGCGATGTTGCTGTTTTTAAGCTGCCTAAAGACACCTCCATCGACTATATCAAGCGTGTGATTGGCTTGCCTGGTGACGAAATTCAGATGATTGATGGTATTTTGCACATCAACGGCAATCCTGTTGAACGCACGCGCATCGATGACTACATCGAAAAAGACGCCTACGGGGACATTCACCCGGTCCCACGTTATATCGAAACACTGCCTAATGGTGTAAGCTATCAGACCCTGGACATAACGACCAATGGCTCTCTGGACAACACACCCATTTATCACGTACCAGCAGATCGCTACTTCATGATGGGCGATAACCGGGATAATTCGCAGGACAGCCGCGTTCTTTCCGAAGTGGGCTATGTCCCGTTCGAAAACATAATCGGCCGCGCTGAAATCATCTTCTTCTCCGTTAAAGACAACCAGCCTGCATGGATGATCTGGAAATGGCCCTGGACCGTTCGCTGGGATCGGCTTGGCGACCTGCTCTGAAGCGTAGTGACGACAAACGGTCCCTGATTTTCAAATAAAACTACACACAATCACATTACAAGCAGTCTTTGAAGGAATTAGCCGGAATTATGAGCAGGAGAAAAAGGCCGGTATCAGATGCAGTTCTGGAAGAGCGCATTGGCTACAAGTTCAGGAACAAGGAACTCCTTGTTCGGGCTTTGACGCATGCCAGCGCCCTGCCTGTTGCAAAGGCTTCCCTGCAGAGCTACCAGCGCCTTGAGTTTTTGGGCGATCGGGTGCTCGGCCTTGCAATTGCGACCATGCTGGAAGAAAATTTCCCTAAAGCAGATGAAGGGGAACTTGCTCGGCGCCTGAACCAACTTGTAAAGCGCGAGACATGCGCTGAAGTTTCCAAGGTCATCGACATTGGCCAGCATATGCGCGTGGGCGAAGCTGAAGCGCACACTGGTGGACGAACCAAAACCGCAATTCTTGCAGACATGTGTGAGAGCCTGATCGCAGCAATTTATCTTGATAGCGGATTTGACGAAGCCGAAAACTTCATCAAGCGCTATTTTGCTGTAAGAATGGTATCCTACACAGGTCCGTTACGAGATGCCAAAACAACTCTTCAGGAATGGGCGCAGTCTAAAGGACGCCCTACACCGCAATACGAAACTATCGCTCGCAGCGGCCCCGATCACGCTCCGATCTTCAAGATCCGTGTGAATGTGGAAGGCGTTGATCCCGGCGAAGCCGTCGGAAGCTCAAAGCGCATTGCAGAACAGTCCGCTGCCGAGAACATCCTGCGCCGCGAAGGCGTATGGAGCGAATAGGTCTTAAATGAACGACGAAAACCACAACAACCCGCCAGAGGGCATGAACTTCAACCCCGGCAAACTCACTAAAAACACACGCGCTGGCTTTGTCGCGTTGATTGGTGCGCCAAACGCGGGCAAGTCGACGCTGCTGAACCAGTTAGTTGGCACGAAAGTTTCAATCGTCACCCACAAGGTGCAAACAACACGCGCAATCGTACGCGGCGTTGCGATTAAAGACGACAGCCAGGTTATCTTCGTTGACACACCAGGCATCTTCCGACCGAAACGCCGTCTGGATCGCGCAATGGTAGACACGGCATGGGGTGGCGCAAAGGACGCCGATGTCATTGCTGTTCTCATCGACGCCAAAAAGGGCATTAATGAATCTGTTGAGCGTATTTTGAACGAGCTGGAGCACATCAAACTCCCGAAAGTTCTCATCCTCAACAAGATCGACATTAGCAGGCGCGACCAGCTTCTGGCACTTTCTGCGAAAGCCAACGAGTACACCAGGTTCGACCAGACCTTCATGGTGTCCGCCATCAACGGTTCCGGCACCGGGGACATTCTGAAGCACTTTGCGGAACAGATGCCAGCAGGCCCATGGCTCTATCCGGCAGATCAGGCCTCAGACATCCCTTTGCGCATGCTGGCAGCTGAAATCACGCGCGAAAAGCTTTACCTGCGCCTTCACGAGGAACTGCCTTACATCTCCACCGTCGAAACAGATAAGTGGGAAGATAAGAAAGATGGTTCTATCCGCATCGAACAGACAATCTTCGTTGAGCGCGACAGTCAGAAGTCAATCGTTCTGGGCAAGAACGGCCAGACCATCAAGGCAATATCGAAAGCTGCCCGTGAAGAGCTGACAGAAGCCTTTGAGACCACAATCCATCTTTTTGTGTTTGTGAAGGTGCGTGAAAACTGGTCCGATGATCCAGAACGCTATCGCAACATGGGACTGGACTTCCCTCACTAGAGCACAAGTATGCAGTGGCAGGCAGAAGGTATCATCATTGGAACGCGTAAGCAGGGTGAAAACAACATCCTGCTTGAAGTTCTGACACCGGACAAAGGCCGCTGCCTGGGCCTGGTGCGCGGCGGCAGATCACGACGCCAGCAACCTGCCCTGCAACTGGGCAATCATCTCAATCTCACCTGGCGTGCAAGGCTGGATGAACATCTGGGTTTTTTCACGGTTGAGCCCCTGCAATTACGCGCCGCCCACCTCATGCAAACAGCCCGCGCCATTCACGGCCTGCAAAGCCTGTGTGCGCAGGTCCGCCTTCTTCCGGAGCGCGATCCACATCCAAATCTGTTTCACGCACTGGACGTTATTCTCGATCATCTGGAAGACCCCAGAATTGGCGCAGCACTCGTGCTCCGTTTTGAGCTGGAGCTGCTCAACGAGCTCGGCTTCGGTCTGGATCTCTCGGAATGCGCCGCCACTGGCGTCACTGAGGAGCTTATCTGGGTCTCTCCTAAGTCAGGCCGTGCGGTTTGCAAATCAGCTGGGAAACCCTACGCTGCCAGGCTTCTGGCACTGCCGGAATTCATGAAAGCCCCCCGGACACGGCTCTCCAGGAGCGCTCAAATTTCGCAAAAGGATTTGGAAGCAGGTTTCTCACTCACCGGCCACTTCCTGTTCAAGTACATCTATGAGCCACGCAGCATTGCGTGGCCTTCTGCACGAGACAACTATGTCACCGCGCTCAAAAGAGACTTCGCAGACCTGTCAGGCTGACACTGACTAACGCCAAAATCTTCAATCAGATTGAGGACCATTACCGCCCGGCAAAACGATCACCGGACCAGTGCTGTCTCCTCCCAGCGGAATATAACGTTTTCTGGGTGGTGGCACATAAGGGTGCTGATCCTCTGGTGACGGTTGATACCAACTGCGAAGCACGCCAGGTGCCTCAATGACTGTGTTCTGCCCTGCGTCTTCCAGAGAGAGCGATTGCTGCTCAGATGTACCCTGAGCTATTCCTCCGCGATCTGCAGCATGGCTGCAAGCCGTGACTGCCACGGCCCCAAACAGCACCATGAAGACATTCAATATCAAGCCTTTCTTCCTCACAATAATCTCCGATCCCTCAACACATAATCTCCTGAACAGCGACACCATGCTGCCGTGCGCACTCTATAGAATAGCCGAACAAAAATCGGGCCAGCTTAAACAATTGCAACAAATCCGGGCATTAACCGAAACCTTTGTTGACTCCGCTATTTCCAGTTGGTTGGCGAGAACCAGGTAATCATCACAGTGACCCGCAAAACGCATGTCTGCCACACAGGTCCAAACCTTGTAAAATCTCTGATTTCTGAGGATTTCACAGGTAGAACGGCGCGTTAGCATGGACAGAACAAGCCAGGAACGATAACCAAGTGTCATGGGACAGGAAGTGATCGGCCATGATGGCCCGGAAACAATCAAACTTAAAGATGCACTGGAAGAGCGCTACCTCAGCTATGCTCTGACAACCATCATGCACCGCGCATTGCCAGATGTGCGCGATGGCCTGAAGCCGGTGCACCGGCGTATTCTGTATGGCATGCGCCTTTTAAAGCTCGATCCAAATCAGGGTTTTAAAAAATGTGCGCGTGTTGTCGGTGACGTAATGGGTAAGTATCACCCACACGGTGACGGCGCCATTTACGACGCCCTTGTCCGTCTCTCTCAGGATTTCTCCGTTCGTTACCCTATGGTAGATGGTCAGGGAAACTTCGGTAACATCGACGGCGACAGCGCAGCCGCGATGCGTTACACCGAAGCCCGCATGACCGATGTGGCCACCCGCATTCTGGATGGCCTCAACGAGAATGCTGTCGACTTTCGCGAGACCTATGATGGTCTGGATTCGGAACCGGTTGTTCTTCCCGGCAGCTTCCCAAACCTTCTGGCAAACGGCTCCACTGGCATCGCAGTGGGCATGGCAACGTCTATCCCGCCGCACAATGCCTATGAACTTTGTAATGCCTGTCAGCTTCTGATCGCAAAGCCGGACGCAGATATCGAAGAGCTCCTTGAACACATCAAGGGGCCGGATTTCCCGACCGGCGGCACCATTGTCAACGATCAGGGCTCTATTCTGGAAGCCTATAAGACTGGTCGTGGCAGCTTCCGTACACGTGCGAAATGGCACAGGGAGGAAGGCCAGCGCGGCACCTACAACGTCGTTGTCACCGAAATTCCATATATCGTTCAGAAGTCCCGTCTGATCGAAAAAATCGCAGAACTCCTCATGGCGCGCAAATTACCGCTGCTGGATGATATTCGCGATGAATCCGCTGAAGATGTGCGCGTGGTTCTGGTGCCACGCAACAAAAATGTTGACCCTGAACTCCTCATGGCCTCCCTGTTCAAGCTGACAGATCTGGAAAACAGATTCTCGCTGAACATGAACGTCCTGTCCAAAGGCGTGGTGCCAAAGGTCATGAACCTGAAGGAAGTCCTGAAGGAATGGCTTGAGCACCAGAAAGATGTTCTGGTCCGCTGCTCCAATCACAGACTGGACCAGATCAATCACCGGCTGGAAGTTCTGGGAGGCTATCTCATTGCCTACCTGAACATCGATGAAGTTATCCGCATCATTCGCGAAGAAGACGACGCCAGGGCCTCCCTTATCCAGGCCTTCAACCTGACGGAAGTACAGGCTGAAGCAATCTTGAACATGCGCCTGCGTTCATTGCGCAAGCTCGAAGAGTTCGAGATTAGGAAAGAACACGACAAACTTTCCAGGGAAAAAACTGGTCTCGAAGCTCTTCTCTCCTCCGAGAAAAAGCAATGGAACCGCGTCTCCAGGAAAATTGGCGAAATCGGCAAGGCCTATGGCCCTGAAACCAAAATCGGCGCACGCAGAACAGACTTCAGCACGGCGACCGACCATAATCTGGAAGAGATCCATCAGGCTATGATTGAGAAGGAACCAATCACGGTCGTTATCTCAGAAAAAGGCTGGATCAGAACTCTTAAGGGCCACGTACAGGATGTAAGCACCCTCACCTTCAAACAAGGTGATCAGCTGCATCTGTCCTTCCACGCAGAAACCACCAGCAAGATCCTGATTTTCACCAGTGGCGGCAAGTTCTATACCCTTGGAGCAGATAAGCTACCGGGTGGTCGCGGCCATGGAGAGCCAATCCGCCTGATGCTGGACATGGATGAAACACAGGATATCATCAGCGCATTTGTGCATGATCCTGAGCGTAAACTCCTCATCTCTACCGATGGCGCTTACGGGTTCGTCGTCACAGAAAAAGATGTAATCGCCAATACCCGAAAGGGGAAGCAGGTTCTCAACGTAACAGCACCAGCTAAAGCTGTACTCTGCATACCGGTCGCCGGAGACTACGTGGCAGTGATCGGACATAACAGAAAGCTTCTCACCTTCCCGATTACACAAATCGCAGTGATGACAAGGGGCCGGGGTGTTCGTCTGCAGCGCTACAGAGACGGCGGCATCTCCGACATCAAAACCTTCAGTTCAGAAGAAGGCCTGACGTGGACGGATTCATCCGGCCGCACCTTCAAACGCTCACTGGATGAACTTCAGGACTGGCGCGGAGACCGCGGCCAGGCTGGTCGCCTGCCACCAAATGGCTTCCCGCGAACTAACAAATTTGGTGGAAACTCAATGTAAGAAAGCTGTATAGCGATGTCACAAGCCCTCTTAACCAATGGAGAGGGCTTTGCGCAAACAGCACAGTTATTGCCAGTTTATCTATAGTGGCTTCCTGCGCGGGCGGCCAACAAAGCTCCAACCAGGTAAGCAAGCAAAATGGTTTACCTCTGGTCCCGGCTGTATCCCCAACTCAAAACCAACATCACACGCTCCTCCTCTTCGCCTCCCGGGTGGTGTTATTTACTGTCCTGAAATTGTAGAAATACAGCTGAATTGCCGCCTTTCACACTCAAAAGAAGCCGCGTTCATGCAACACGTATCCGTAAGAAAACTGATCGCACCATGATCGAAGAGGCCTTACCTCAGCTCATTACCTGATAATGCCATATGCCATGTACGAAGGCGTTGAAAATACATATGGGTACAATTCCAAAGATGCGGCAGTGAACCAAATGATCGCCATGCCAGCTACATATGGGAAACCTGCCTAAAACAATGGGATCGCTGCAAGGCGTAAACCAGGTCCCCTCTCAAAGTCACACAGGCGAGCCTGAATCAGCTTGTGAACTTCCCAGGGTTAAACACATAGCAACACCTTCCAAACATCTCAGAATGCTGGAGATCTGAACGGCAACAGCGCACAAAAGAGCGTATCTACGTAAGTTGATGTCCGTGTCAGACGCCCACCGGTAAACAACCCGACCGCACCAGCTTTCTGCTTGATGTTATCAGTGCCATAGATCGCATCAACAGCATGTCCAAGTTCCATTCCAGAACGCACCAACTGCATAACTTTCTCTGGCAGCGGCAGTAACATAGAACGGCTGGCAGAAACCTGCCCTCCACGCGAAATCACGACCATCCAGGCAAACGTGTAGGCAATGCAGTGCAGCTCACAGATACCGCCTTCCAGTCCGACACCGAAATCAGCATCCGCCGGCGCTTCCAAAGCGTTTTCAGCGCGCATCACCGCACCCTGGCGCGTTTCCTCGTCACTCATGGGTTGATCAGAAACGCCAGAAGGAACACTTACAGAGGCCAGGTCAATGTTATCAGCAGGGAACTGAGCCCTGAACGCCTCAAGCGCCGCATTCACTTTGACCGGATTTTGAGAGGCAACAACGACTTTCATTCAAAAACTCCTGATCGGATAGAGTTCCTTAAACATGCCTTGTGAGAAAATGAGAGTGCAGATACGAAACAGAACCTGGCTTAACCTTGAACACCACTTCTCCATGGCCTTGTGCTCTTCCCCGCCGACAGAACTGCGGCATCCGTGTATGGCCGGCAGTCTCATAACGGTGTTTGTCAAGTAAGTTGTCCGCTTGTTTCATGCACTCTCTCTGATTTCAGTGATGCCGGTTTCGCGTTCCGG
>CANNAV010000088.1 GCA_947502585.1 uncultured Pseudovibrio sp. | reverse complement strand
TGCAACTCAGAACCTCCCTGTTCAGTAAAACCTGGGCTCAGGACTGGTCAGATGCGCAATCTGTTATCTACAAAAAAAGCAGCATAATACATCCACATATGCGACGCTTATAGTTTAGCGTAGTCACGCCTTATCCAGCAGCATCGGCTTTGGGCCGCCATAGGCCCAATCCAAAAGTTCCACGCTATGGATGACCGGGATTTGGGTGCCGCCGGAGATCTGGGTGATGCAACCTATATTTCCCGCGGCGATAAGGTCTGAATGAGTTGCTTCCAGATTGCCGACTTTGCGGTCTCGCAGGGTAGTTGCGATTTCGGGCTGCATGATGTTGTAGGTGCCTGCTGAACCGCAGCAGAGATGGCCTTCCAGAGGGTCTTTGACAGTGAATCCGGCGTTTTGCAGCAGCTTTTTGGGTTGCCAGGTGATCTTCTGGCCGTGCTGCAGGGAGCATGCGGAATGATAGGCGACGGTCAGTTCCTCACGCAGTTGCGTTTTGCCAAGATCCTGCTCAACCAGGAACTCTACTATATCCTTGGACATACTGGATATTTTCTGAGCTTTTCCCGCGTACTGTGGATCATCACGCAGCATGAAGCCGTAATCTTTGATGGTGGTGCCACAGCCAGATGCGGTTATAATGACGGCATCCAGCCCCTCGCCTTCAATCTCTCTTACCCACGCATCAATGTTGGCCCTAGCTTGTTCGTTGGAGGCTTCTTCCTTGCCCATATGATGAACCAGTGCACCACAGCAGCGCTCCCCTTTCGGGAACACGACTTCATAGCCGATCCGGGTGAGTAAGCGGGTTGCTGCATCATTGATGGACGGAGCAAGCACGCTTTGGGCGCACCCTTTAAGAATAGCAACGCGGCCTTTTTTTGGCGCTTTGGGGGCGACACTTTCCTGCCCGTTAAACTGCGAGGGTGTTGGCGACCTGGCTGGTGCGAGAGCGAGCATGGCACCCAGCTTTGCAAGCGTTCCACCGCATTTCTTCATGAGACCAGCGAGCGGGCGACCGTAGACTGCGGCAGCGATGGCGATGCGGAAGCGTCCCGGCTCTGGCAGGATAGCCTGCAGCACTGCTCTTAGTATCCGGTCTTGCCAGGGGCGCTTGTAGGTGCGTTCGATGTGAATGCGAGCCTGGTCTACCAGATGCATGTAGTTTACACCTGATGGGCAGGTGGTCATGCAGGACAGGCATGACAGGCAGCGGTCGATATGCTTGACCGTTCTGGCGTCTGCAGGCCTGTCATTTTCCAGCATTTCCTTGATGAGATAAATGCGCCCACGTGGGCTATCCAGCTCGTCTCCCAAAAGTGCGAATGTGGGGCAAGTTGCTGTACAAAACCCACAGTGCACGCATTTGCGCAGGATCTGTTCGGATACTGCTGTGGCACTGTCACTGAGCTGTTCAGGCGTAAAATTGGTTTGCATGAGCTACATCCCCGCGTACATACGGCCCGGGTTGAGGATACGGTGTGGATCGAACTGCACTTTCAGTCGTTTTGACAGGCCCATCAAGGCCTCTGTCTGCGGCTGGAAGACATCCACACTAGCTCGGAGTTCTGCGCTCCCCCTCAGGAGCGTTGCGTGTCCACCTCCGTTCTCGGTGATGATCCGGCGTAATATACCATCATGTGGCCCTTCGTCTTGCATTTCCACCCAGACAAGACCACCAGCCCAGTCCATCATCCATTTGATTACGAACCGTTTTTCAAGCTCTGCGATCACTTGCTGTCCAGCGGTGGGAGGCACCGACAGCTTCCAAAGCGGCTTGTCACTTCCGGCAAACGGAATGAGGTCACGCAAATCGCCCCATGTTTTACGGGAGGGCTGTCCTTCGATGAACTCTTGCAATGGAAAGCGCTTCAGGACGCTTCGCAGTTTCTCCATACGGTGGTCGATGGAAGCGGGAATGCCCTCCAGTCGGAGTAAGGTGATGGAATGTTCTTGTGAGAGCGGGCAGAAGCCGGAAGGCAAATGGGCTGCGGACGAAACTTCAGCGGAAGACCCCATCGCTTCTGACATGGCAACAGAGGCTTCCTGCGGTGTCAGGCCCGGCAGCACGAGGGTGCATTCTTTGGCAGCGCGTGGGAGGACTTTGATTGAGAAGCTTGTGGCAACAGCGAGAGTGCCCCATGACGAGCAGAAGCCGCGGGACAGATCATAACCCGTCACGTTTTTCACCACGCGTCCGCCTGATTTGAAGATCTCTCCCCGGCCAGAAACTGCCTCCAGACCAAGCACATGGTCGCGTGCTGCACCAGCTTTGAGGCGGCGGGGGCCGGACAGGTTCGTTGCCAGAACTCCGCCAATAGTACCTGCCTGATTTGAACCACCAAACACTGCACTAAGGTTTACTGGCTCAAAAGGCAGCTCCTGATTATGTTCCTTTAAGAGGGCCTGAATGTCATCCAGCGCGGTGCCTGCTTTGACTGTAAGCAACAGTTCTGCTGGTTCGTAGTCAATAACGCCTGCAATGCCGTCAGTACGCAGAGTATGCGCGGACTGCACCGCCCTGCCCCAATTGCGTTTGGAGCCGCTGCCGATTACTTCCAGCGGGATTCGCCCGGCGGCAGCCCATTTGACGACCGCTTCCAGTTCCTCAACTGTTGTTGGGTGGAAACCCTCTCTCATGGTTTCATCCTGTTCTGCTATTTGCTAGGCACACTTTAAAAGCGTGGAATATCAGGGAATGGCAACTGTCCCTGATGCACGTGCATGAAGCCGAGCTCCGCACAGCGATGCAGGACCGGAAACATTTTTCCTGGATTGAGAAGCTGCTTTTCATCAAACGCGCACTTCACGCGTTGCTGCTGTTTTAGATCATCCTCAGAGTACATTTCCGGCATGAGGTCGCGTTTTTCGATGCCGACACCATGTTCTCCCGTCAGCACACCACCTACTTTTACGCAGAGGCGCAGGATGTCTGCGCCAAAAGCTTCTGCTGCGGCAAATTCGCCTGGTTTGTTGGCATCATAAAGAATGAGTGGATGCAGGTTTCCGTCGCCTGCGTGGAACACGTTAGCAACGCGTAATCCGTGCTTCCTGCTCAGCTCTTGCATCTCTTTCAGCACCTGTGGCAGAGCTGCGCGCGGAATAGTGCCATCCATACACAAGTAGTCCGGCGAGATGCGACCTACCGCCGGGAATGCTGCCTTGCGTCCTGCCCAGAACGTATTGCGTTCTTCCTCTGACAAAGAAACACGCAAATACGATGAGCCGTTCTTTTCCGCGATTGCGCTGACGCGCCTGAGCAGATCGTCTACTTCGGCTTCCGGCCCGTCCAGTTCCACGATCATGAGGGCGTCTACATCCAGCGGGTATCCGGCATGTACAAAATCCTCAGCTGCCTTAATTGCGAGCTTGTCCATCAGTTCCATGCCGCCGGGAATGATGCCTGCAGCGATAATCTCCGCAACACATTTACCTGCTTCTTCCGAGGTTGGGAATCCAATCAGGGCAGCACGGGCACTTTCAGGTTTGTGCAGAATGCGGACAGTG
Organism: uncultured Pseudovibrio sp.; assembly: GCA_947502585.1. Classification (GTDB taxonomy): domain Bacteria; phylum Pseudomonadota; class Alphaproteobacteria; order Rhizobiales; family Stappiaceae; genus Pseudovibrio. The sequence continues at coordinate 10,418 of CANNAV010000088.1, read as the reverse complement.
ATTTCTGTGACAACGGCAAGCAATCCTTCGGAGCCCGTGAGCAGTGCCAACAAGTCATAGGCCTCAGAATCCAGATGCTTGCCGCCGAGCCGGATCACCTCTCCGGTGATGAGAACAATCTCTAATCCCAGCAGATTATTGGTGGTCAAACCGTATTTGAGCGAGTGCACGCCGCCTGAATTTTCTGCAATGTTGCCGCCGATGGAACAGGCGATCTGCGAGGATGGATCAGGGGCATAATAGAACCCGTCCCGTTCTACGGCTGTCGTAATCCCCAGGTTCGTAACACCCGGTTGTGTCACAACTACCCGGTTTCCCAGATCAATTTCCAAAATCCGATTAAATTTCATCATGGACAACAAAACACCGTCTTCAAGCGGCAATGCACCACCTGACAGGGAGGTTCCGGCGCCACGAGGCACCACCTTCACATCATTGTCGTAGCAGTATTTGAGCACTCGTGAGACCTGCTTCACTGTCTGAGGCAGGACCACTACAAGCGGCAGCTGACGGTATGCTGTCAGGCCATCCGTCTCATAGGGACGCATCTCTATTTCATCGCAGATAACACCTTCTCCACGCACGATTTTTTGCAAATCAGCCACGATTTTCGTGCGTTTTTTGAGTGTTTCCTGCGACGGTTTTGGCATCGCGATCGCTGCCATCAGGCCTCCCTCCCTAGTTGTGATTTGAAACTATATTTCCAATTCACGAACTCAACCGTACTTACTGAACATAATGTATGAGTCTCTCATAATTTATGCAAAGATAAAAGCCGCATTAAGTCTATTGTTGCCCGCAAACCAGCGGCTTCAGTTTTTCGTAAATTTGGCTCAAAGCAACTAATTTTCAGTCGCATAGGCTTATTACCAATTCCGTCCGCGACAATATGCCGTAACAATATATACGAAGGTAACGTCGAATCTGTGGGAACTGCCCCATAACTTAGACTATGTTGCTCTCTATTCGCGGTTATATCCAGAATATAGTGGAAGGATAAAATATGAAGCAGTTTGGCGTTGTTGCAGCGCTCGCATTGCTGTTGAGTTCTGGTGCGGCATTCGCTGAAGGCGATGTTGTTAACGGAGAAAAAGTTTTCAAAAAATGTAAGGCATGTCATTCTTTAGGTGAAAAAGCCAAAAACAAGGTAGGACCAACACTCAACGGGATTATCGACGCTGGTTGGGGTGAAAACGAAGGCTTCAAGTACTCCAAACCTCTTCTGGCAGGTAAAGAAGAAGGTAAATCCTGGGACTTAGCTACCCTCGACGCATACCTTACAAAGCCGAAGAAAGTTATCCCGAAAGGTAAGATGGCTTTTGCTGGCCTTAAGAAAGAAGCTCACCGTCAGGACGTTATCGCGTACCTCGCTCAGTTCAATAAAGACGGCACCAAGAAATAATTGAATTCAAGAGATTCTATAGATCGGGGTCGCAGTTATGCGGCCCATTTTATTGAGGGTGCGTCATCGAGAGGCATGTGCCTTGCGTACCATCTTGTTCGCAAGGAGCGGGACTCCGTTGTACTCAGTCAAGAACTCGCTGGTGTTCGCAAAGCCGTGGCGCTCGTAAAGCCGTTTAGCCGGAACGTTGGATTTAGCGACGTAAAGTATAGCCTCCCCCTCAATCTTTTCCAACATGAAGCGCAACAACATCTTACCGATGCCTGTTCCCCGCGCTTGTGGATGTACAAACAGAGCCGTTATCTCAGATTTGTCCAGCGCGGCCCAGGCCTTCAGACCGTCCAGCCCGAACACAAAGACTTGCGAGTTTCTGAAGCCCTCCAACCGATCCGAATCCTGATCCAAAGGCAGCAGCTGGAAACTTCGGTCCTCATATACCAACTCATCCAGCTTGCTTGCAGCATAGATTTGAAGAACAGCGGAGAAGTCGGCTCCCTGGTAGGGTCTGATGGTCATTACCACTCTTTAGAAAATTTTGATGTGAACTGATTCTGAAAGTGTCAGACAACTTTACGGTCAATACCCATGAGGGCAATCACCTTTTGGGTGAATGCAGTGTAATGTCCTGACTGGAAGATGATTACCAGTTTTTCCGGGAAGTACATACAATCAGTGCCCATAGGGACAGTTTGTATACTATAAGTTCTGTATCCGATCCATGATAAGGCATTGAAGTCCCCTTCAAGTTGTGGCAGTCAGGATTTAGCGTATTCATTTATTCATTGCATCGAGACTCCAGGACTTTTCTTTTCATGGCCCGAGAGCGACGCCCAAAGTACAGGAAGGATGCCCTGGTCGGTCTGTTTGTGTCCTGCACCACTAATCTTTTTCGCCCTTCCCTTATAAAAGCTGCGGTTCACCTGCTGGCCAGAGCTGGTTATGAGGTTGAAGTACCTGGCTTGCAAAGTTGTTGCGGTCTTGTGTCGCTGCGTTCCAATGAGCTGGAGGATGCACGGAATATGGCGAAAGACGTGATTACTCAGTTTGGCCACTACGACTACGTGGCTGTGCTGTCTCCGTTCTGTGCCAGGGTATTTGAGCGGGCCTATACGCATCTGCTTTCTGAGCAGTCTGAAGAACTGGCGAAAATCACAGCCAAATTTGCAGGTAAGTGCTTTGATGTGTCTGAACTGCTGCTGGCTGCGCCCGAGTTGAGAGTGTGCCTGCAAGGCTTTGCGGGTAAGATCGCATTTCTGGATGTTTCAGACGCGCCCAATCTGTTTGGCAGTCAGGTCGCTTCCCGCATTCTGCTGGGCCGGATGGAGCTCACGAGCGTTGTTGACCTGCCGCAGATTTGCGCTTCTCAGGTAAAGGGTGCGCCAGAGGGAACGATCTCTCCAGAACTGGGATCGGGTGATCTGAGTCGTTTGCTGCATGCGGTACGCTCGTGTGGAGCCGGAACGCTCGTCTCAACAGATCTGTTGCTTCTGATGGAGCTTTCCACTCACCTGCGCCGGTATGGGTCTGCCATTGAACTCAGACCTGTTCTGGAGGTTCTGGCGGGTGAAACCCAATCTATGCCCATTGGCATCAGCGCCCGTGTGATGTCCGGTCGGTCTATCCTCTGATTCCCCGAGGTCCCCGTTAAAACCTGCACAAGGGGTGTGGCTCCTGGTCCTGCTTGTGAAAAATGTAAAATCTGCATGACGGAAATTACCGCTTAAGGTCAGTAATTTACCTCTTTATTCCATTAAATTCCTAAGAGTGCCCTTGGAAATGTTGAAGTTCTGCCTATTGCTGAGTAGTGTCGCGGCAACTGGCCACGGCCATGGTCCGCCTTTGTTGCCAGTTCACAGTGCGAGGTAGCTAACCTCCTCTAAGTTTGTTGGCGTATTCCTGGATGAAAACCGGTGTCCACTTTTCAGGTATACGCCCTATATGCTGTTACACAGGAGCCTATAAAAATGGGAAAGCTCAAGCCGGGCGTCATCTTTGGTGAAGACTATAAAACCCTGATTGAAGCGTGCCACCAAGGTAAGTTCGCCTTGCCTGCGGTCAACGTTGTTGGAACCGACTCCATCAACGCAGTTCTGGAAGCAGCAGCTGCAAACAAAACAGATATTATCGTTCAGCTCTCCAATGGTGGTGCGCAGTTTTATGCCGGTAAAGGCATCAAGGACAGTTTCCAGGCAAAAGTGCTTGGTGCAGTTGCAGCAGCTCAGCATGTGCACCTTCTGGCAGAGCATTACGGTGTCGGCGTCGTGCTGCACACCGACCATGCAAACAAAAGCCTGATTCCCTGGCTGGAAGAACTCATCAAACATGGTGAAGCGTTCTACAAGGCAAACGGCAAACCGCTGTTTTCCTCTCACATGCTGGATCTTTCCGCTGAAGACATCGAGTTCAACCTGTCTGAAAGCGAACGCCTGCTGAAGTTGATGGCTCCGTTGGAAATGAGCCTTGAGATTGAACTGGGCGTGACTGGTGGTGAAGAGGACGGTATCGGTTCTGACGATGATATAGGTGCTGACAATCCAAAGCTTTACACTCAGCCAGAAGACGTTCTGCTGGCTTATGACCGCCTGAACCCGCTTGGACACTTCTCCGTTGCTGCCTCCTTCGGTAACGTGCACGGCGTTTACAAGCCAGGAAACGTGAAACTGCGCCCGGAGATTTTGCGTGAAAGCCAGAAGCTGGTCAACGAAACTCACAGCCTTGGTGCAAACCCGCTGGCGCTTGTGTTCCACGGTGGATCCGGCTCTGAAAAGTCCAAGATTACAGAGAGCCTGAACTACGGTGTGTTCAAAATGAACATTGACACCGACACCCAGTTCGCCTTCTCTGAAAAGGTTGGTGCATACGTGGAGGCGAACGCAAATGCTTTCAAATACCAGATCGACCCTGAAACCGGCGCCCCAACCAAAAATGCTTACGATCCACGCAAATGGCTGCGTGAAGGTGAGCTGGGCATTGTTGAGCGCCTGAAAGAAGCTTGTGAAGACCTGAACTGCGTTGGCAAAAGCCTGTGCCAGTAAGCTGAACAGCTTTTAAAGACTGAGAGAGCCCGGTGCACACATACCGGGCTTTTTTGCACTGAGGTGCGGTTATTTATGCCCCCTCAGCAGATCCAATCCAATGTCTGACCGTGAGGACCGGTCCACGCGCGGGGTTCGCCGTTTTCGCACAGGAGGAACCGGCCTGTGGGATGTGGTTCGGTTACCTTTTCAGCAAAACGGGGAATGACTCCGGGGGCCTCATTGGAGATCCAGTGGGCGTCAGAGTCTAACATCATTTTGACGAATGCATCCCGTTTGTCTGTATCACGCACATAGTAGAGGACTGCGCTGTGGAAGACCACAGGCTTGGTTCCCGCGGGGACCTGTTCCAGCAAAGCGGGGAGATCGTCGAGAAGGTCCCCCCTGATGAGTCTGGGCTTGTGTTGTTTTGCAACAGCGATTGCTTTTTGCAGGCGGAGCAAGCGGGCGTCCTGCTCCGGCCAGACGAGCGTTTGCAGCCATTGGACGGCGTCCTCGTCCTCAAGATCCAACGGATTCAGGTCCAACCCGGCGCGCCAGACAACATCTGGTCTTTTAACTGGCAAGGGTGCGGCTCCGGTCACGGAACAGTGCAACACTGGCGTATCAGGCTCGGCAGGATTCCCACCAAGCTGATGTGCGCTAATGTTGTAATCATAGGCATAAAGATCGGGGAACAGGCAGAGACCGGCAGAAGCACCCACTTCTATCAATGCAATCGGCTGTGGCAAGCGGGAGAGAAGCGGCAGCAAGACAGCACAGCGACCGGGTTCATTGGTTTGTGTGCTGCGGTTCAACATTTCCTGCCTGATTGTAGAGGCATGATTTCGCAAGGTCTCGTCTAGCTCTAAGGCTTCGGGAACACGACCTGCCGCCCATCTAATCGCAGCGAAAAGAAGATTGGGTTGTCGCTTGTCTTCCGGTAGTGCGATGAGAAATTCGTGATACTCTGGAGATACGGCAATATGGTTTGCCCACAGTTCATAGGTTGGTGAATTGTCTTTGGCCTCGCCAGCGGCAAAGCCCAGATATCGTTTTTCAAGGGTGCGATCTAATAGTGCCATGAGTTTGTAACCTTCTTTAAAATATATTCTTTGTAACTTTCCTGAGATGCGCGACAGCAGCCCGTCGTCGCTGAAAACCAGCTGTTAATGGTTGTCATTCAACGCGGAATTATTACTCACGAAATTTTACGAGTCAAATTTTAGTAGATATACTTATGTCATATAGATTCCAATGAATCCCGGCACAGGCATTATTACAGTTCACAATAGCATTGGGGAAGAGTTGGAGCGCTGTGCATGGATCGCCGGAAAGAATCTGACAGAACTGGATATAGTGCCGGGCTATTCGCTGATCCTGTCAGAGGACTGTATTGGCTTTGTTGACAGATTTGAGCACATAAAGGCCTGTCTTAAAAGAATGCGGGCACGCCCGGCACTTCAGGCAGCAATGGAGAAGAGTGGAGGTTTAACCCCTGTTGGCTCATGAGGGAGAGGAAGCGCTTTAAGAACATGCCCCTATGCATCGTTTTCATAGGCTCGCTTCATGCGCTGCTCCAGACCGCGGACGGCCAGAGAAAGCGAGACTGTCATGATGAGGTAGAGATACGCAACCACATTGTAAGTTTCAAAGAACTGAAAGGTGGATGCGGAATAGATTTTGCCGAGCTGGGTGATATCCTGCACACCAAGCACGGAGACCAGCGCACTTTCCTTGATCAGTGCGATAAAGTCATTGCCCAGTGGCGGTAAGATGTTCTTGAGCGCTTGCGGCCAGATGATAAAGCGGAACGTATGCCATTTGGAAAGACCAAGTGCCCGGCCCGCTTCCAGTTGTCCCTCATCCACGCTTTCAATACCCGCGCGAAAAATCTCCGCTATGAAGGCCGAGTAGCCGATGGACAACGCGATGATTGCGCGCCACAGCATGGAAAGGTCACGGACACGCAGCTTGTCGACCATCTCCCACTCAATAAACTGCCCCATGATCCAGTTGTAAGCTGCAACCATTTGCGGGGCGCCAACAAAAGCAATGTAAAAGAGCAGCACCAGCATAGGTACGCCGCGCATGATCTCGGTATAGAACGAGCACAACTCACGAATGGCACGGTGTTTTGAACCACGCCCTAATGCAATGACAAGCCCTAGTACGCTGGCGATGATGAATGAAACAATGGTGACGAACAGGGTGATACCGGCGCCTTTGAGAAGGTTCTCAAAGATCTGGCGGTAATCACCGTTAGCAGCGATGAGCCAGAGGAAGAAAACTGCGAGAATAAAAGATGCGAGCAACCACCATGGAAGCTTTTCCAGCCGGGACCTTGTGGCAGAACGCTTGCCCATCGCATTTCCTTTAAATCTCTTTCGGGCTCTCCTGAGGAGAAGCAAAAACCCGTAGTCATACCAAAAACCGTTTGGCAGGCTTGTCTTTTCCAGACAACCACGCCCACTTTTCAGCAATACGCCAGACATGAAATGGCAGGCACCAGACACCAGGCATCCGCTAATATCAATCTGAGTTATTGTTAGTTCCTGGAGTTAAAGTCGAAGAACCATTTTTGGTTCAAGGCATCCAGGGTGCCGTCTTCGCGCATGGAATTGAGTGCAGCGTTGATCGGCTTGCGCAGATCAGAACCTGGTGTCAGAATGAAGCCGAAATTCTCAGAGCCGATTGGCCCACCGACCACTTTAAAGCTACCTGGAGATGCACCCATGTAGCCAGCTGCTGCAGTTGCATCCATCAGCACCATGTCGACATCATCAGCACGTAAAGCCTGAACAGAAGCGCCGAAGGTTTCGAACAGCTGGATGCGTTTGTTGTTTTCATCACCATCCAACACAGCATAAACAGCAGTGTAAAAGTTTGTGGTGCCCGGCTGTGCGCCAACCAACAAGTCTGGATCACCAGCAAACGCATTTGAGTTGTCGAAGCGGTCTTCGTTTGCACGCACCAACATGAACATTTCGGAAGTCATGTAAGGGTCGGTGAAGTCGACCTGCTTTTCCCGCTCTTCGTTGATGGTGATGCCATCCATACCCACATCAAACTGCCCCTGACGGATTGCTTCAATCATGCTGTCCCATGAGGCAAGGCGCCAGTCCACCTTCATGTTGAGGCGTTTTGCAATCTCATTGAATGCGTCATATTCCCAACCGATGCCCTCACCGGTCCTGGGATCTGTAAAGTTCAAAGGGGTGTATGCATTTTCGGTTACGGCAATAACGGTGCGACCTTTCAGATTCGGCAGATCCGTAGCAGAAGCTGTTGCCCCGAAACCGACAGAAAGAGCGAGAGTTGCAAATGCTAGTTTAAATTTCTTCATCATCGGGTATGTCCCCTCCAAGGAAAATTTGGCCATTACGTCGAAAAATCTGGCAGAATCACACCCGGCAGATGTTGACAGTTCGCCGAACAGTGAGCAATAGGATGCAGGTGACTGACCTGTAAAATGCTGTAACTGGCTTGATTATTTGCTCTGTGAATGCAGGTCTGGTCAACGAAAGCCCTGGCGATTTCCTTGGCGTGTTACTGGTGTCAGAAGATACGGCTAAATGTCGTGGCGAACTATTATATGCGGATGTGTCGGTGCAAAAAGATCCTCTGAACAACGACGAGCCTTATTTTGAGGATGAGCACCACATGCCATTGGGTATCAGTTTGCTCAACTGGATCTCAGTCGGGTTTTTGATTTACTTTCTACTTTGTGCCGTTGGGCTCATTGAAGCGGGCTTTGTTGCTGTCGGCCATCAGACAGCCGAGCAGATTTTTTCCTATGCGACCAATCCGCTTGCAGGGGTGTTTGTTGGGATACTGTCCACCTCTCTTGTGCAGAGCTCATCTGTTACTACATCCATTCTGGTTGGGCTGGTTGCCGCAGGCATGCCGATCTCTATTGCGATCCCGATTGTTATTGGCGCTAACTTTGGCACGACACTGACTAATACATTTGTGAGCCTTGGATATGCGCGAGACCGTTCAGATTTCCGGCGTGCTTTCAGCGCAGCGACGGTGCATGACGCGTTTAACCTGATTTGCCTGCTGATCTTCCTGCCTTTAGAGCTGGCTTTTGGTTTCTTGCAAAAGATAGCAATAGCGGTTGGTGATTTCTTTGCAGAGATGGAGCCCGCTGACAATCTCATTACTACGAACTTCAACTTCGTCAATTACTTAACTGAGCCGCTCGTTGGAGAAATCCGCGGGCTGGCGTATGGTCTCGCACAGCCATGGAATGGCCTTGTGGTTGCAGCCATCGGCTTTGTGATGATTGTTATCAGCATCACGTTTGTGAGCCAGTTGCTTAAATTGCTACTTGCCGGCCATGCTCGTCGTCTGGCTGAGAAGGTGCCTTTCTCTGCCCCGTCCACCGGCATTTTCACCGGGCTGGTCGCGACCTTGCTGTTGCTATCTTCTTCGGCCACGACCAGTCTGATTGTGCCGCTGGCGGGTTCCGGTGTTCTGACAACAAAGCAAGTCTATCCGTTCACGCTTGGCGCAAATATCGGAACTTGTCTGACAGCTATTCTGGCTTCCTTTGCCGTCACCGGACAACAGGAGCTGGCGTTTGAGATTGCGATTGTACATCTGGTCTATAACGTGCTGGGTGTTCTGCTGATCTATAGTTTACCATTCATGCGTCATCTGCCTGTGCATCTTGCCGAGTTTGTTGGTGATCTGGGTGCACGCCGATTTGTGGTTGCAGCCTGCTATGTGGTGGGTGTTTTCTTTTTGATCCCGGTTCTTGGCATCTTCCTGCTGAGCAGGTAATCTTCACGAAGGTGTCTTTCCTTATTACCGCCTTATGCTTCCTGCTGAGTCTGGGATTGTTCTGTCTTTACCTGATCGTGTGTTCTTATGCCTTTGCAAAACCGCGTTGCTCCCAATGGTGAACTGTGTGCTGTTCCTGCCCGTGGCATGTTCATGGGTAACCGAGGCGGCCGAATTCATGATCCAGAAACGCAGAAACTAACCGGCCGAACGCACGCTTCTCGCAGGTGGCTGTGTTGTTCCACGACCTATAAAGACTGGCGCCGGAATGTCTGGGGCAGGTCTTATACGGAGTTGTTCTTTTTTGACGAGGTGACCGCGCTGGCAGCTGGTCACCGTCCTTGCTTCTTCTGCAGGAAAGACGATGCGCGGCGCTTCGCAGAGCACTGGAAGAGCTGTGAAGGACTGGAGGCAGTGCCAGGTTCCGATGAAATGGATCTGGGTTTGCATTCGCAACGTTACGGGCACAGGAAATCACCGGCCTCCCCTCCGCAGATCAATCCGAATAAGGACTGCCCCGATGGGACTGTGGTTCATTGTGGCGGCAAGTTTTATGCGCTGAGAAACCACAAATGGTGGAGCTGGAGTTTTGAGGGGTATGCGCTTGCTGATCGCAAATTACCTGAGAATGTGGCGCTTATTACACCACCGCAGATCATTGCGATTCTGAGAGATGGCTATAGCCCAAAATGGGGCACCTTTAATCTATAATACTGACCTATAAGCCAACAAATCATTCGCGTTTCAAATGAATAGATGACGTTTATTCATTTGTTTCATGATGTGTTTTCATGCAGGACATTGCCTGGAACGGTTATATTGACAGGAATAATTCATGACGAATGCTGGCGACATTGATGCGGGCGCTGCAATTTCTCAGGGGCCTCAGGCACTTTGTATGTTCGAGCTTGCCCTTTATGGTACGACTGTATTTGCGTGGGGATTCAGCTGGTACGCCCTTAAGTTGCAGGCAGTAATTACGCCGGAGGTTGCACTTTTCTGGAGGTTTCTGTTTGCGACCATTTTGATGTGGTGCTGGGCAAGCTTCGGCGGACATAAGATGGCCTTTCCTCTGCGCGTTCATCTGAGCTTTGGAGCGCTTGGCCTGCTGCTGTTCTCAACCAACTTTCTGCTGTTTTATACCAACCTGCATAATCATTGACCTGTTATTGCCCAGTCCCGTGATGCAATTGTTTTGATCCGCCCTGTTTCAG
>CANNAV010000087.1 GCA_947502585.1 uncultured Pseudovibrio sp. | reverse complement strand
TTATGGCGCTCGCAGGATAACTGTGTGCAGACCATAGGTGTATTCTAACCGCCTCTAAAATTTGCGACAGAACCGTTCGTCACTTTGAATTGGGCCTTGTCGAACTTGTGACGCCGGTCATCTGTGTGTTTAAAAGGCATAAAGATAATCTTCAGAATAGGAAATTTCGAAGAAGATACACCATGTCAGTCTAATAATGCAACAACGCCTGGCCCACTCGCCAATCTTTCGGCATTTTCAGATCTTGTGGGTTCGGGCAAACGGGCGGAACTCAGGTGCCGCCTGTTTGCCATTATGGATCAGAATGCCATGGTAAAGGCGAATGTTAACCCGTTTTGTTTGCGTACACCGTTCAGGCCCAGACGGCCTGAATATGTCAGGTCAAAGTTTCCGCCAAATTTTGTCAGATAGGTAATACCCAGCCCAACGACACCATAGGTCGGCTCATCAAGGTATTCATCCAGATCGTTGGCTAACTCGTGTTCAAATCCCAATGTCGCCTTGGGTGACCAGGTTCCAGGCCTCAGTTCTTTTGATATTCTGGCCTTAGCCCAGATCGTACTGTAGGTTTCTTCCGGCCCAGCCACACCTGACGCCAGATTTCCAAAGCTGTCAGCGGTTTCTTCGATCCATGCCCGCTGATATAAAATGCCAAAGATTGGATTCAACACCCATCCTTGCGGCAGCCAGTTTAAGTCAGACTTGCCAAACCGGCCGACAAGTTCCGATTGGAAATACAGGCGATCATCGTCCTGGTTCTGGGTCAATGTCGCTGCCGGGCTTACAGGCAGCGAGGTATCGGTCTCACCAAACATGTACTCCACACGGGCCGATACCCCCCAATTGGGATTAAACTGCTTCAACGCATCAGCCCGCAGGCCCCATCCACCATAGGTTAAATCGGCGACGTCGATGTTCTCGATCTCGGTGTTTTCGTAAAAAGCGCCAAATGCGAGCATTGTGTTCACATCAAAAATTTTGACGTATTGAGCATCAAGGCGAATGGTGTCGGCGTCCACTACGACGATGCTGCCATCGCCGTCGGTGGCGATGTATTCAGCCGAAAGCCGAATGAAAGAATCCGGCCCAATCACCTTAAGCGCATGGATGTCAATGATGCCCGAGATAGGTGATGTTTTGTATCCGGAAGCTGGGCCACCAGCATGAGCAGCGCCGGTGACTGCGCGCGCAACTCCAATTCTTGTTTGTGCGATACCAAACGGTTCATTCGAAAGGTAGCTTTCTAACAGGCCAGACCCGCCAAGGTTGTAGATTGCGGCGATTCCAGGCGGTAGCTGGCTCTGCTGTTCGCCACCTTGCGCGTCCTGCTCCTCCGCAACAGCCAGAGTCGCAGGTGCGGCCAAAGCGATGCCAAATAGTAGTGTTATGGTTTTCATCAGTTCCTCCCTCAAAATTCTTATTTGTAAGTATTGCTTGATTTATAAATGCTTCCTTTCGGTCAACAGTGCGCGTGCCTGATCTGGAAGAACTGAAGAGTCGATGCCCGCACTCAGGTCAAGAGCCGCGCTCCAAATGACCTTTGCGCGTTCCAAAGGGGTGTCTGAGATTTGGATCTTCAGATCGGACATTCCCCACTCAGCGTCCGTTAAGTCTCGCCAAACAACGTTTAAGTGAATGGCCGAGTGGCGGAAAAGATTGCGAAGCGCATGGGCTGGAATTGTTGCATATTCATCTATGGCATTTGGTGCAAAATCACTTGCCCCAATGCTGCATCCTACAGACCGAATGCGCGCAATTGACTTGCACATTTCACGGGCGTGCAGGCCAATCCTGGCAACGACATGTCGCCGCTGCAAGCCAGGTACCGCTCTGTCTGCAGACAATGCGGAATCAGGTAGGTCATTAAGCAACCGCGCAAAAAATGCAGTCCCACGGCGGGCAAGAAGTAAATCCTCGCCCGGTGCCATATCAGAATCAAACCTGGCCCCGGGACCCATTCCTGCCCTGTGGCCTTGCGGCGCCTTTTCGGTCACTCCTGGCCTTCAACGTAGCTGCGGGCAAAGTTGAGCCGCTCCATAATCGGCGCATCCGAAAAGCGGAAAAGATCGAATTGCGTTTCTGCTTCCAGTGCCCATGGAACCCAGGATGGAATTACAAACAGATCGCCGATGTCCAGTGTACGACGTTCACCATTGATGACGACAGCGCCGCTTCCTTCGAATACCTGGAAGACAGTTGATCCTACGTCACGGCGTGTCTGTGTTTTTGTGCCTTTACGTAAACGGTGGAACTCGCACCGGATTGTCGACATCACATCGCCACCAGTTGTTGGATTCACGTATCGGATCGCGGCGTGGCCCGGTGCTACGGTTGCCGGATTTCCTTCGTCTTCCAGCAAAAGCTGTTCTGTCAGTGCCTGATCCGTGAATTCCCAGCGATATGCGCCGATTGGTGATGAAACGGTGTTTTGCAACTGCGACAAAGGCCGCAGGCCTGGATGACACCACAGGCGCTCACCTTGTGAGAACTGCGGCGTCGCATAATCGGTTACCCGATCCGATCCAAATTCAAAGAACCCGACATCGTTTTGCTGGCTGAAGGGAATGTCCAGGCCATCAATCCAGGCCATAGGATTGTCTGTGTCGTTGTGATGGCCATGGAAATTCCAGCCCGGCGTCAGCAACAGGTCTCCGCGGCTCATCCGGACCGGGTCGCCATTGACTACCGTCCAAACCCCTTCGCCTTCGACAACGAAACGAAACGCATTTTGTGAGTGGCGGTGTTCGGGAGCGGTCTCCCTCGGCCCCAAATATTGTATAGCAGCCCAAAGCGTAGGGGTTATGTAGGCGTTGCCGCCAAGGCCGGGATTGGCCAGGCCCAGGGCACGACGCTCGCCACCCCGACCGACAGGAACATGGTCGCCGGAGGCTTCGGCCAGGGGCAGAATGGTTTTCCACTTCCAAACATGAGGAACGGCCTTTGGCCTGGGGTGCATCGGCATCAAATCTCCAAGCTGCGTCCACAGCGGAATAATATGCTCCTCCTCAAAGTCCTTGTACAACTTGCGCAGCGGGGGGCTGTCTTCGGGCTGCATTGAATGCTCAACATTCTCGTGGTTGGTATCTGAACTCAAAACAGTCTCCTAAAATCTGCCATTAAGCTGCGTCGGGTTGGTTCGGGGGCGCCGCGTTCCGGAGTGCGGGAAGTGCATCCAAAGCCTTGTAAATACGCGATATGTTCGGCCAATCATCCATCAGGATACCAAATCGCTTATTGTTCCAGATTTGCGCATACAGACAGACATCAGCCAGGCCGGGTGTGTCGGACAAGCAATAGACTGAATGCTCGTCCTTTGCTGCCAATGTCAGTTCGAATGCATCAAGTGTGGTTCTTACCCAGCGCGTAAACCAGGTTTTTTGTTGTTCTTCATCCGCACCCAGTTCCCTGCCCAGGTATTGCAATACGCGCAAGTTATTCAGCGGGTGAATGTCGCATGCGATCATATAAGCAAGCGCTCGGTCCTGAGCTTTACCGTCCGGATCAGATGGCAAAAGTGCGGGTTCGGGGTAGACCTCATCCAGCCATTCTATGATGGCAAGGGATTGGGTCATAACCTTGCCATCCTCACGCACAAGGGAAGGAACCAGGCCTTGCGGGTTTAATGCCAGGTATTGCGGGCTTCTGGTTTCACCGTAACGCAGGACATAGGCGATGTAATCATAGTCCAGCCCCTTTAGGTTCAACACCGCACGCAAACGCGTTGATGTTGAGGACCTGAAGAAGTTATGCAGCTGAAAGCTCATTCAGCCGCTCCAATTATCGTGGTGATTTGCCCCAGTCCATCTATGCTGACGACACAGACATCACCAGGAACCATCGCACCAACACCTGCTGGCGTTCCGGTCATGATAAGGTCGCCTGGCTTGAGTTCGATGAAGCTGGACAAGATCGAGATGATCTCGGGAACCGACCAGATCAATTCCGAAAGATCAGCTTGTTGCTTCACTTCACCGTTAACGGTCAGCTTGATTTCTCCGGTTGACAGGTGACCAACGGTTGACACCGGGTGGATCGGCCCAACCGGAGCCGAGCGGTCAAACGCTTTTCCCATGTCCCAGGGGCGACCTTGCTCGCGGGCTGCAAGCTGCAGATCACGCCGTGTCAGGTCATTGCCAACAGCGTAGCCCCAGACATGTTCCAGGCTGCTTTCCATTGAAATGTCGCGACCTTCTTTGCCGATTGCAACAACCAACTCCGCTTCGTAATGGAAATTGGCGGTCTCTGCCGGGTATGCAACGGTTTCGTTGTCCATTACCACCGCATCAGTCGGCTTCGAAAAGAAGAACGGCAGGTCGCGATCGGGGTCTTTACCCATCTCGCGTGCATGTGCAGCATAGTTGCGGCCTACGCACAAAATACGGCGCACTGGCAGACGATCTTCGCTGCCAGCCACCGGAAGGGTTACGGTGTTTTGAGGGGGGAAAACGTAGCCCATCTTTTATCCTCTAGTTTTCAAGTCCATTCGATCCGTATAACCAGTGAAGCTGGTCGCACCATTCGTCGGGGGTCATGTTTGACATGACATGATCGCGCACAGCTGCCTGCGCATCATCAGGGTGATAGATGTAATCGCCGATCAGCCGCGAATTCATCTGAACGCGCGCTGTCCGGACCCGACGCTGGTTTTGGTAGGTCTCCAACGCGTTTTCGATGTCATCGCTGTAATTTTCCATGCAATGGGACAGGCAGACAGCATCCTCAAGGGCCATACATGCGCCCTGAGCAAAATACTGTAGCATTGGATGAGCGGCATCACCCAGCAGTGCAACCCGTCCATCCCGCCAGTTGGAAATTGGATCCCTGTCACAAAGAACCCAAAGTTTCCAGTCCTGGCCGTGTTCGATGATTTGACGCGCCCTGGGAGTAATGTGCTCGAAGCCCTGCATCACTTCTTTGCGGCTGACCGGTCGCCCTGCTATGGGTTCTTGCAAATCCCGATGGTAGGTGACAACCAGATTGTAAACTTTCCCGCCCTTCAACGGGTAATGAACGATGTGGCATTTTGGGCCAGCCCACAGTGTTGCAGCATTCCAGCGCAGATCTTCGGGCATCTGTTCTGTAGGAATAACGCTGCGATACGTGGTGTGACCTGAAATCCGGGGTTCTCCGTCGCCGACCATCTGGGCGCGGATAGGTGAACGAAGCCCTTCCGCACCGATCAGCGCGGCACCTTTGATGGCACCCTGAGAGGTTATGATGCTGACAGATCTTCCGTCTTGTTCGTAACCGTTGACAAGTGTGTTCGTGCGGATGTCAATCAGATCACTCGCTTCGCAATAATCCAGAAGAACCGAGTGCAAGTCGGCACGATGAACAACAGCGTATGGGTTCCCCATACGTTTTCTGAAGTCCTCACCCAGCGGGATCGTTGTGATGTCATTCCCGTTTTTTGCATCCATAAGACGCAACGAGCCGACGTAAACGGCCTTGGATCTCGCTTCGTCTCCAACCCCCAGATAGTCAAAAGCGTGAAAAGCATTTGGTCCGATCTGGATACCGGCGCCGATTTCTCCCAGAATGGGGGCTTGTTCGACAACGGTTGAACGAAATCCCTTGCGGGCAAGGCCAGCTGCTGCGGCCAGGCCTCCGATTCCGGCACCTGCAATCAAAATAGGTTCTATTGGCACTGTTGCCTCCCTAATCACTTTGGCAAGAGATCACATAGGCGACCTTCTTAGCTTATTCCGTTTGTCGGATTTGCGCGGCGTGGCCTGGTTACAAACCGGCGTAGCCGGCACGCGACACCCAATAATCCCAGGCCCGTGCCAGGGGCATATCGCCCAATAGCATCGCGCTGGTTTTATCGATTTCACCATCTGTCAAATGCTTGATTCCACCTAATGCAAGCGACTGCTGAACCAGCGCGGCATTGTCTTTCAGACCGGTCGCAACCATGCAGACTGCCCGAATGTTTGCAGCGACACAGATGCAGCCGTGACCACGTAGCAGGGCAACACTGTTTTGCCCAAGGGCGCGGGAAAGCGAATGGCCCATGTCCATCCTGTCAACCAGCATGTTGGTGTCGCCAAAGTCGTCCTGGCTGTCCCAGGTTGGAATCTCTTTGCCGATCACGGATGACATGTGAAAGATTGGACGCAGGGACACATCATTCATAGTAAACGGAATGATCGAACGTGCATGATGATGCGCCACGGAATTCACATCAGGCCGGTCTTTGTAGATTGCCCCATGAATATGCCGTTCATTATATGGTCTGCGATGATCCCCGCCGATAAGCTCACCTTCCAGAGTGAACTCCATGATGTCCTCGCGGGTCACATTGACAGGGCTGCGGGAACGGGACAGAAGGTAGCGGTCCTTCCGCAACGGGTGACGGACACTGACATGCCCAAAGCTGTCAATGACGTCCTCGCGTGCAAGAATTCTATTGGCCAAAACCAACTCGTTAATAGCCGCATGAATCAGCCGAGTTTCATTTTGTGAGTCGTGATCAAAAGGCATCTACATCTCCAAGCCAAGTTGGGATGCAAAATAGAAACTCCGATGCGCTATGAAAAATATATATTAGGGGGGCAATTCATAGTATATCATATATACAAATACGGAGATGTCATAGAGCAAAAGATGCAAAGTGGAGGGTCATCAGATGCGGTCACTCATCAGTCAGCTAACGCTTCACAAACTGGAGGTGTTTTGTCACGTCGCTGAGTTGGAAAGCGTGTCGCGGGCTGCAGAAGAGTGCAGCATCGCGCAACCGGTTGTAACAACACATATCAAGGCGCTTTCTGAAAAGCTTGGGGTGCAGCTTACACAGCGCAATGGACGGCAGATCACTCTGACAGAGGATGGAAGGCGTGTCTACATTTGGGCCAAGGATATCGTATCCCAGACCCGCGAACTTGAACAGGAACTTCAGGGCCGCAAATCCGGCGCCGTTGGAAACGCCTCAATCGCTGCATCAATGACTTTGGGTTCCTACATACTGCCGTCCATTGTTTCTCGATTCAAAAAGAACCATGAACACAGTGATATCTCTGTACAAGTCGCAAGCCCAAAACTGGCCAGCGGGCAGGTTCTGAGAGGTGAATGTGATTTTGGGCTGACGATTGTCGACCAAATTCATGGCATGCGCGGGCTTGATGTCACTCCGTTATACAATGAACGGCTGATCTTAGCCGGGTCTGATAAGACGTCTTTTGTTGGCGATCAGGTGACACCTATGAATTTGAAGGACCTTCCGTTTATCACCGCGAGAACGAACACTGCCCGACGCGATCTTGAAGACTACGCACTCATGACCCATGGAATTATCAGAAGCAATGTCGCACTTGAGTTTGGACATGGCGAAGCAATCAAACAAGCGGTCCGTGCAGGTGCGGGCATTTCATTTCTGTTTCTGTCTTCTGTTAAGGACGAACTGAGAAACGGTTCTTTGAGGGAGATAAAGACGCCGGGGATGTCCCTGGCGTTTCCGATCTACCTCGTACAACGCAAAGACCGTAGACTTACGGCATTTCAAAAGAAACTCGCCGTGTATATATGCACTGAGATTCAAAGCGGTCATGTCCAGGGTCTGCTGTAAATCCGGATTCCAGGTTTGGCGGGTTGTTGCATAATAGAATAATCCGGCGTTAAGCCAGATATTTTTCGCATAAAATTGCGTGCATAGACGCAAGAAACGCGCGTTTGGACCTCTTTATTTGCGAGAATATTCTATTATGCAACAACGCCGATTTACGCTATTTCTTCCATTTCAAAACCCGGAACCAGCGCCAGCGGCATATCCTGATAACAAACGGGACGCAGGAAGCGGCGGATGGACATAGTGCCGACTGAGGTTGCGCCGAAGTTGGTGGAGGCCGGGTAAGGACCACCGTGAACCATGGCATCACACACTTCCACCCCTGTCGGGAAGCCGTTTGCCAGCAGGCGGCCTGCTTTACGCTCCAGCAATGGCATCAGTTTGCGGGCCGCTGCATGGTCTGCTGCATCAATGTGGATGGTGCAGGTCAGCTGGCCTTCAATGGTGCGTGCCACATCCTGCATCTGTTCAATGCTCTTCAGCTTGACGACAATGCCGAGCGGGCCGAACACTTCTTCCTGCAACTCTTTGTTGCTGAACCAGCTTTCAACGTCGGTTACAAACATGTACGGCGTGGCACCGCGCGTTTCGCAGGCGGTGCCCACCAGCTTTCCAACACCTGCTTTACCAGCGATTTTCTCGGCGCCTGAGCGGTATGCCGCAGCAATGCCATCCGTCAGCATTGGTTGCTCACCGATTGCTGCCAGAGATTCCCCTGCCCTTGCGATAAAGGCATCCGCATCCCCGCCCTCCACCAGCAGAACTACGCCCGGATTGGTACAGAACTGGCCTGTGCCCATGCACAGAGAACCAGCCCAACCTGCCGCAATGGCATCGCCACGGTTGGCGAGCGCATTAGGGAAGATGAAGTTTGGATTGATGGAACCCAGTTCCCCATAGAACGGGATCGGCTCAGGACGGGAGGCGCACAGATCAAACAACGCACGGCCTCCGCTAAGCGACCCGGTAAATCCAACGGCTTTGATCAGCGGATGCTGCACCAACGCAGTACCAACCTCACGACCGCCTCCTTGCACGAGCGAAAATACGCCTGGATGCATGCCACAGGACTTAATTGCCACATCGATGGCTTGGGCTACGATCTCAGCGATGCCCGGATGAGCTTCATGGCCCTTCACAACCACCGGACAACCAGCTGCCAGCGCTGAAGCGGTGTCGCCGCCTGCAGTGGAGAATGCGAGCGGGAAGTTGGAGGCACCGAACACAGCAACAGGGCCAACCGGACGCTGGCTCAAACGCAGATCAGAACGCGGCAGAGGCAAACGCTCTGGGATGGCTTCATCGTGGATGAGGTCAAGATACTCTCCCTTCTCGATGTGATCTGCAAACAGACGCAGCTGGCCAACGGTGCGGCCACGCTCGCCATTAAGGCGTATCTCCGGCAGACCGGTTTCCGCGCATCCGACCTCTGTGATCTGCAGACCGCGCGCGTCTATCTCGTCCGCCACTGTGCGCAGGAAATTTGCACGTTCTGCTCGGGTGGTCCAGCCGAAGGCCATAAAGGCATCTTCAGCAGCCTTTACCGCGCGGTCGACCAGATCGGAAGTGCCGCATGAATAGCTTCCGGAAGGCCCTGAGAACGGAGATCCCTCGAATTTACGGGCGTTATTGACCCACTCTCCGGCGATTAGATGGCATCCTGTTATCATCGTTTCCTCGGCACAAGAAGTTATCTGGCAGGCACTGCAGCGCTGTCTAAAGCTCAAATTTATTTGTGATATATCACTATGTTTTGTCAAGTTCAACTGATACCTTCATTTTGTGCAAAGGTTTTTGGTCGAGTAGGCCGAGGGAATCTCACCCTCAGCCTCTCACAGAACCGGACGTGATACTCTCGCATCATCCGGCTCTTGTCATCCAGCCCATAGAGGTTTCGGTGTGTCTAAAAAAATTCCTCCCACCGACAACATGCGTTGTCCAAGTGGTTGATCTCTAAATTCACCAGGATGACCGATCCCCTTCGCTCCAGGGCCATTACAGCCCCTTCCTCACTACTACGGGATCGTCCGCCCCGTGCCTTGCATTGGTACTCACACTCTTGCAGGGCCTCTGCTTGAGTGGCTCCCTTAGCATCAAGGCGACAGGTTCTCACGTTCCGTGCTAAAGCCTGTATCAAGGTCGCGCCGTCTCTATGCCGGATGCCGCTCAGCCAGTAATCAGGTTCCCGCTAAACTTGCCCAACTCAGAGAGCGTAGTTGGTTTTGACATCATCTTATGGATTTCGACACCTCATCGACGGTTCACTTGCGTTCGCCTCCTTTGATACATACCTGACAGGATCACGCCCTGCCTTTTCCTTAACGCTCACCACCATGGCTCTTTACCACAGCAGCTCAAGGTGGTTTGGAACCTCCTCCTGAAAAGCGATCCCGAGGGACCTACCCTCATCTTTAGCACAGTTCGTCTCCGAAGAGACTTCGTGACACACGCTCTCCTTCCATTCTGTAGGAAGGGTCTCAGGCGTATTTTTCGTAGCCTTGTAAGTCTAGGAACAGCCGTTGAAATATGGCCTTGTTGAATAATAGAATATTTTTGCAAATAAAGCGGTCCAAACGCGCGTTTCTTGCGTTCTATGCACGCAATTTTATGCGAAACATCTGGCTTAACGCCGGATTATTCTATTATGCAACAACGCCCCTTGCCATTGCATTTTGTCGCGGCTTTTCCGCACTTATGGCAGGTACTGTGATCGTTCTTACTAACAACATCAAGAATGATATTCCCTTCATTATCAATAGTTTGAGCGATAATTTCAAGGGAATCCATGTCAAAAGGGAGGTTGATTTGGCTCATAAAAACGCGACAATCTGATTATTTTAAAACTGACTTTAACTACAATAACCATTATATTACAATGACTAATGATTCTACACAATGGAAGCAGAGCCTAAGATGTCGTGGCAGCGAATGGAAAACATTGCGGAGGAGTGGTTACCAGTCCCGAGGGTTCTTCACCCCTGGCTTGGTAAGCGATTTGCCGTCAAACACCCAAGGTAGGAGCCGGATGCGGTAGTTCCGCTTGTCCGGATCTGTGCGGGGGGCACTTAGTAATGGGTGTCCCTACCGCCGGGCGTGCTGTAACCTGAGCTGGAATAGTAAAACAACGCCATTGCGAACTATCTGACATAACCTGGCTATGCCCTTCGACGAATTACCAGTGGGCTGCGCTAACGGGTCGCAACTCCATTCCTGCTGTTACAGGCTACAAAAAAGCCACAGAGAAGTGGATACTCTGGCTCAGCTGACTGGCAAAGCCCTACGGGACAAGAACAGACAAGATTCCTGCCACTGCTGCTGCCAGTATTTTGGAGCAGATTATGCAGAATGGACCAGTGCACAGCACAGCAACGCATGAGCTTCCTGTCTCTCAGCAGCCGGAGGTCGACTTTGTGCGCGTCCGGTTTGCCGGAGACTCGGGCGACGGCATTCAGATGACGGGCACACGTCTGGCCGAAAGCGCTGCCAGATTTGGCAATGACATTGCAACGTTCCCTGATTTTCCAGCGGACATCCGTGCACCAGGCGGCACAATCTACGGTGTCTCGGCCTATTCGCTCAATATTGGCCACACAGAGGTGGATACTTTCGGCGATGAAACTGATGCTCTAGTCGCACTCAATCCGGCAGCCCTGCGCAAATATCTGGAAGGTGTGAAGCAAAACGGTCTTCTGATCATCGACATAGATGCCTTTACTGAACGAGCGATTGCCAAAGCAGGCTTTTCCGCCAATCCGCTGGAAGATGGTTCGCTTTCCAGTTTCCGTGTGCTGCTGTTAGAGATCACCAGTTATACGCAAAAAGCACTGAAGGAAACAGACATTTCCGCCAGGGATGCACGTCGAAGTAAGAATATGTGGACCCTTGGCCTGGTTCTGTGGCTGTTTGAGCGCTCCACCTCAGATGTCGAACATTGGATCGAACAGAAGTTTCACAAAAACCCGGATTTAGCCAAAGCCAACAGCATGGCACTGCAGGCAGGCCATCTTTACGGTGAGGTTTCAGACCTTCCCCCGGATATCTCCCGCTACCGCATTCAACCAGCCCCATTAACAAAAGGGGAGTACCGGTCCATCAATGGCAACGAGGGCATGGCCTACGGCCTTTATGCCGGGGCGACCCTTGCTGGTCTTGAACTGTTTTACGGTTCCTATCCAATTACGCCAGCCTCTCCTTTACTGCACACCGTAGCGAAACTAAAAGAGCTGGGTGCAATTTCGTTTCAGGCTGAAGATGAGATAGCCGCCATCTGCGCGGCCATCGGCGCGTCTTATGCTGGTCACCTGGGCGTGACGGGTTCCTCCGGTCCGGGCATCGCTTTGAAGACGGAAGCAATTGGCCTTGCCATCATGACCGAGCTGCCGCTGGTGATTGTGAACGTACAACGCGGTGGGCCTTCCACGGGCTTGCCGACAAAGACCGAGCAGTCCGACCTGTTCCAGGCTATCTGGGGCCGCAACGGGGATGCACCCTTGCCAGTCATTGCACCTGCCCATCCGGGTGAGTGCTTCGACATTGGCGTGGAAGCCGCCAGGCTGGCCACCAGACACATGACCCCGCTCATGGTGCTATCTGATGGCTACATCGCCAATGCCAGCGCACCCTGGAAGCTACCGGACTTCACTGATCCAACCTATGAGCCTTTCCCGATTAAGCAGGCCAGAGAGCCAGAGGGTTTCCTGCCCTATGATCATGATCCCGACACCATGGCCCGCCCGTGGGCTGTGCCAGGAACTGCTGACCTGATGCATCGCATTGGCGGACTGGAAAAACAGGCCGGTAGCGGCAACATCTCGTATGATGGCGAAAACCACCAGCTCATGACCCTTATCCGCGCTCAAAAACTGGAGGCAATCGCCCGGAGCTTTCCACCACAGAATGTGGAATCTGGTCAAACCACTGGCAAACTGGCCTTGCTTGGCTGGGGCTCCAGTTGGGGACCGATCCGGGTAGCCGCGCGTCGTGCAGACCAGGAAGGAAAGTCCGTTTCCCACATCCATCTGCGCCATCTCTGGCCGCTACCACCTGATCTGGAAGAGCTGCTCTCTGGTTTTGACCGGGTAATCATTCCAGAGATGAACAATGGCCAGCTTGCAACGGTCCTTCGCAGTCAGATGGATATTGAGGTTGAAAGTATTTCCTGCGTGAAGGGGCGTCCGTTTCTCGTGCGCGAAATTGCAAAAATCATTGAAGATAGGCTGGGAACTTCATCATGAGTGATCTGAAACCAAAAGATTTCGCCAGTTCCCTTGATGTTCGCTGGTGCCCCGGTTGCGGTGATTATGCTGTTTTGAAAGGCCTGCACAAGATGCTGGCGGACACGGGTGCCAGGCTGGAAGATACGCTGTGTGTATCCGGCATAGGCTGTTCCTCCCGGTTGCCGTATTACATGGCAACCTATGGCTTTCATACGATCCATGGCCGCGCCCCTGCCATCGCCTCAGGTGCAAAACTGGCCAATCGTGAACTGGATGTGTGGGTGTTTACCGGTGACGGCGACGGCCTCTCCATTGGCGGCAACCACATGCTTCACGCTCTGCGCCGTAATCTGGATATGCAGATCGTACTGTTTAACAACCAGATTTATGGCCTGACCAAGGGCCAGTATTCCCCAACCTCGCAAAAGGGCACGCGGACCCCAAGTTCTCCGGGAGGCACAGTGGAAATGCCACTCAACCCGGCCCGCTTTGCCATTGGTGCAGGGTCCAGGTTCATTGCACGCAGCATTGATACACAAGCCAAAGTGCTTGGCCCCATTTTGCAAGCCGCCCGCGCCTTTAATGGCACCGCCTTTGTGGAGGTGCTGCAGAACTGTGTAATCTTCAATGACGGTGTGTTTGATCATCTTAAGGACAAGAAGCATGGGCCAGACCATACTATCGTGGTGGAACATGGTCAGCCGATGGTGTTCGGCATCAATAAAGACAAGGGCATCCGTGTAAAACGCAACGGGTTCGGGCTGGACATCATTTCACTGGAAGGGGGCGGTGCTACGGAGTCCGACCTTCTGGTGCATGACGAAACCAACCACGCGCTGGCCACCGCTCTGGCAGAGCTTGGCGAAAAGGACGGAGAACCAACTGTCCTTGGCATCCTTTTCCGCGAACAGGCCACGGAGTTCAGCGCTGCCAGCCGCATCGGCCTGCCGGAAAAGCCACTGAGTATGAATGAGAAACTCTCCCACCTTTCTGCAACACTGCGTAAAGCTGAAACATGGGATGTGGGGGAGGATGGCAGGGAAATCGATTGAATGTCATTGACGGATTATTTTCGGCTCTCCGTCCATTCTGTAGGAATGGTACTCAAGCGAATTTTTCGTAGCCTTGTAAGTCCAGGAACATCCGTTGGAAGATGGTCCTGGT
>CANNAV010000086.1 GCA_947502585.1 uncultured Pseudovibrio sp. | reverse complement strand
GATTGACAAGGTGGTCGCTCCTGCGCGACTAAAGGACTGATTTAAGCGTGTTCCTATCCGAAAACCGGAACCACTTTCCGGGAATACGATGTGATGCAGGAGAAGAGCTGCTGTGACCAGCGCTAAAAAGATTCTTATTTACATTGATGCCGATGCATGCCCCGTGAAGGACGAGATTTATAAGGTCGCTGACAGATATCGTGTGAAGGTGTTTGTTGTTGCCAACAGCTTTATCAACACGCCGCGCGACATGGACATTGAGCGGGTGACTGTGCCGGAAGGGCCTGATGTTGCCGATGACTGGATTGCCCACCGGGCCGCTCCTGGTGATATTGTTGTGACCCAGGATATTCCGCTGGCTGACCGGGTGGTGAAGGCTGGTGCTCTTGCGCTTTCCCCCAAAGGCAAAGTGTTTGACGAGGATTCCATTGGCATGGCATTGGCGACTCGGAACCTGATGGAAGATCTGCGCAGCTTTGGGGAGCAAACCTCCGGGCCGCGCCCGTTCTCACGAAAAGACCGCTCTCAGTTTTTGCAGAAGATCGATCAGATTATTCAGCAGCTGAAGCGTCAGGGATTTTCGCTATAGCGGGGCGTTGCACAGGAGGCCTGTTTTCCTTATGCAAAGAAAGCCTTGTTTGCAAATATGCCTTGTGAACACTGGCGTAGACGTGCTTTAGTCCTCTTTATCGACAAAGTTGAGCGCTTTTCCGGTACTCTGCTCTTGATAGATGTCAGGTCGTTTCCCAATGCAAGTTATCAGCATGCGAAATTCTGTTGCCTTAGGCCTTGCTGCTCTTTTTTCTTTTTCGTCTCCCTCTGCATTCGCTAAGTGGAAGAATCCGGCGGATCGGTATGCAGAGGCTTACAAGGTGTATCTGGGTGCTGCTTGCCCAATTGCTTCAGACAATATCAAACACTTTGTTTATTTTGCCAGAGACCGCGAAGCGATTAAGGGGCATCCATTTCTGGACAGCTCACGGTTCGTAGGTGCGCAGATCATGTATCCGTGGCGTGCGCTTGAAACGTCTGAGGTAAACTATGACTTTTCTCTGATTAAATCCGATCTGGAGTATCTGGAATCCAAAGGCAAAAAGCTGTTCGTTCAGCTTCAGGATGCTTCGTTTGATCCCCGCTATATCCCTGTTCCTGATTATCTTCTTACAGAGGAATACGCTGGTGGTGCCGTTTATCAGTTTAACGATAACGGTGAACCGGAAGGCTGGGTTGCAAAGCGCTGGAACGGCAAGGTGCAGGAGCGGTTTGCCAGGCTTCTCCAGGCGCTGGGTCAAGCCTTTGACGGAAGGATTGAGGGTATCAATTTGCAGGAGACCGCTATTGGGGTGTCCTCTGCGGTTGATGAGCAGTTCAGTCCTGCCAGATATTCAGAAGCGCTGAAAGGCAATATGTCAGCGATGAAGGCTGCGTTTCCGGCATCAGTGACGATGCAATATGCGAACTTTATGCCGGGTGAATGGCTTCCCTTTGAAGATGAGGGCTATCTGAGTTCAATCTATGAGTTCGGTGAAAGCATTGGTGTTGGTTTAGGCGCGCCGGATCTTATGGTCCGGCGGCGCGGTCAGTTGAACCATACCATTGCCATGATGCATGAGCGTACGTACACCGCGCCTCTCGGGATTGCTGTTCAGGATGGCAATTATACTGGACGAACAGGCACCACTGAGGTTGTTGAAAATGACGGGAATATTGTGCCGCTGCTTAATGCTTTTGCGCAGGATTTTATGAAGGTGGACTACATGTTCTGGGGCAACCAGGAGCCGTATTTCGAAAGAGATGTTCTGAGCTGCTTTGAATAGTGGATGGCGTGGAGTTCTCATGCCATATGCCCGCCGTCATGCAGGACGGGCGGTGTGGTGATCCGGGATATTTGAACACTTTGCAACAAATACAAAATACACGATAAGCAGGATACGTCGTTTAGGTTCAGGTTCGGGGGCCGGGAAAACGGCGGAGGATAGCAACAAAAAACTTATCCCCCTCCTGAGTTTATCCCATACTGTGAACCTATGCCTGCGTAACGGGCTGCTGGCGGAGCGACCGTCAGTTTGTCGTAGGCTGGGTGGGGCTGTTGGAAGACGTAACGCACCTTTCAGTGGTCCGGTGAACCGAACTTCAGACGTGACCGCATGGTTTGAGGGGAAGGGCCCAGGAGTATAGGGTATCACGCGGTGACAGGTGCAGATGTACCGGTGGGAAATCCACTTTTGCAGATGTGTCTGTCAAAGACGGAGGAACTGTCTGGGCATGGAAACCTGTCTGGATAAGCCACTGTCTTTCCGGGAAACCGGCTATCGTGCCTTATAGGCAAAAGAGGCGAGGTAGTTCATTAAAAGAAAGCCCGGGCAAGGCGTGTAGCCAATGCCGAAGAAACTAACTTACTCACACTGCGCAGGTGTTGCCTGCCGCCTTGCTCATCCCGACCTTCGGGAAACCTAGCTTCACCACTGCATGAGAGTTCATGTGGTGCTACTGGTGTTTGTGGGGAAAGGCAGGTAGCAGTCACAAAAACGGACCCGAAGGCCCGCTTTCAAATCCTGGAGTGTGAGGCTTATTCGCCGCCGCGGTTATCGCGGAAGCTTTTACCGCCACCTGGCTTGCCTTCGCCACGACCACGGCCTTCGCCGCCACGGTAGCCACCGCCTCCGCCTTCCCGACGACCACGGCCACGGTTTTCACCGCGACCACCTTCGCCACGGTAACCGCCACCGCCACTGCGGGGATTGCGTCTGCCACCTGGGCGACCACTGCTGCTTCGCTCAGGGTTGCCTTCAATACGGGTGATGGTGATTGATTTTTCACCAGTGCCGTTTTCTTTGACAGTTTCCAGGAACTTGTCAGCAAGTTTTGCGTCGAGTTCGAAACGGGCGTCTGCATCAAAGATGCGGATGGAGCCGATGTCTTTTTTGGTGATATGGCCTGCGCGGCAGATCATTGGCAGCAACCAACGCGGTTCGGCGTTGTGCTTGCGACCGACGTTGAGGCGGAACCAAACACCGTTGTCGAAGTCTTTGCGTGGCTTGCGTTCACGCTCGCTATCGAAATTGCTGCTTGTTGCCAGCAGTTCTTCCGGTGCAGGCAGACCCTGGTGGATCTGGCGCATGTAAGCAGCTGCGATTTGCTCAGCGGTGAACTTTTCAAGAAGCTCCTTCACCATTGGCAAATCTTCTTCGCTTGGTGCTTCCTGCAGATCGGTGGACGCAAGAATGCGCTCACGGTCTTTATCGCGAATTTGCTGTGCTGTTGGCGCCGGGGCCCATTCCGCTTTTACTTTCGCAAAGCCAAGAAGGCGTGTTGCAGTGCGACGGCGGGTGTGTGGGACAACCAGAGTACAAACGCCCTTACGGCCAGCACGACCGGTACGGCCGGAACGGTGCAACAGGGTGTCTGCGTTGTTTGGCAGGTCTGCGTGGATCACGAGATCCAGGTTTGGCAAGTCGATTCCGCGTGCAGCAACGTCAGTTGCCACACAAACGCGGGCCCGGCCATTACGCATAGCGCCAAGAGCGTGGGTACGTTCAGCCTGGCTCAGCTCACCGGAGAGAGCGACCACTGCGAATCCGCGGTTGCCAAGGCGTGCAGACAGGTGCTTAACCATTTCGCGGGTGCCGCAGAAGATGATTGTGTTCTGAGCTTCATAGAAACGCAGGACGTTGATGATCGCGTTTTCACGGTCGTTTGGTGCGACCTGCATTGCCCGATATTCAATATCGGCATGCTGTTCGCGCTTACTTACAGTTGAAATGCGCTGTGCATCACGCTGGAAGCGCTTTGCAAGGCTTTCAATCTGCTGGGGAACAGTTGCGGAGAACAGCAGTGTGCGGCGTTCTTCCGGTGCAGCGTCCAGAATGAATTCAAGGTCTTCACGGAAGCCAAGGTCCAGCATTTCATCTGCTTCGTCCAGTACAACTGTGCGAAGTGAGGAAGTATCAAAGGAACCACGCTCAATGTGGTCACGCAGGCGACCGGGAGTGCCGACTACGATGTGCGCGCCTGCAGAAAGATTGCGGCGTTCACGGCGCATATCCATGCCACCAACACAGGTGGTGATACGAGCACCAGCTCCGCTGTAGAGCCATTCCAGTTCTTTGGAAACCTGGATAGCCAGTTCACGGGTTGGCGCAACACACAATGCAAGAGGTTTGTTCGCACTGCCCATACGCTCTTTATCACCCAGCAGTTCCGGCGCGATAGCGATTCCGAATGCAACTGTTTTACCGGAGCCTGTCTGAGCAGAAACCAAAAGGTCTTTGCCTTTCAGTTCTTCATCAAGAACGGCGGTCTGGACCGGAGTTAGAGACGTGTATTGGCGCTTTTCCAGTGCGGTAGAAAGCGCTGGGGCAACCCCTTCAGGTATCGTCATTAGTATTTCTTTCGAGGAGGGTCATTATCTGTAAAGCAAGAGCTTTGTTGCCCTACCCATCGCTTCCGCTTACTCATGAAACCATAACGGGGGACCATGAGGCGGCAAGTGGCAAGCGAACTCTTTTCTTCGTGGGCCTTTTAGTCTGACTTGGTGAAAAGGTCAATGAGAGATATAAAATAGATATGAAAGGTACATGTAAGTTTGTTGTGGTTCGGATGTCTTAAGCTTTGAGAAAACAGAGAGAATATCGGCTCCGTGAGAACAGTATCACTGTTTGTGGGGACAGATAAATCTGTGGTTGCCACCTGAGCGCTTTTGAGGAGTTGGGATCTTTGATTTTGAATCGGGCAGTGGTTTTGGGCTTTACGCTAAGGTTATTTGCGTTTTTCGTGGCGCAGTCCTAAAGAAGGGCGATTAACACACGGAGGCGAAATGAATCAGTCCACAAACTTTTTCGGCGCAATGCCCTCATGGGTTGGAGTGATCCTTCTTGTTGTGTTCATTCTGAGCGGCCGGCTGTTCAAAGATGCCTGGAAGCTTCAGGGCGCCAGATGGAAACTGCGGTGCCGGGTCTTCGGGTTGCTTGCATTGTCGGGCTTCTTGCTGATGGTGTTCGGTGTTATTGATTTTGGCTGGGCGAGCAGATAACTTTCTGGTTGCAGAAAACTAGTTTTAAGATGCTTGGTATATGATAGTTCTCAAAAGGCAGAGGTCTGTCGCGGGACACCTATTGGAGCGAAGAGCATGTTTTCAAAGCCATCATTAATCAGACGGGGTATTACAGCAAAGTTGTTTGGCCTGGCTTTTGGACTCCTGTGCCTCTACTTCATTGCGTTGCTTAACCTGAATGTTTCATTTGTGGTTCAGTTCGGACTGATCCTGTGGTGTATTACGCTTGGTGGTCTGGTGGCATTGATTGGGGTTATCAACTATCTGCCCTTGTTGAAGTCCATTATGCCAGGCTGGTTTTCCGGTGGTTTCATTTGCGGATGGATGAACTTGCTGCTCTGGCTGATTGGCGGGGATAGTCTGACGTTGATCGGGCAAGGGTTCTTTCCGACACTGGGTAGTCTGATTCTTGGTATTGGCTTTGTTGCCATCGGTGTCGGCTTCGGGATTGTTGCCGGCTTCTTTGCCAAACTGATGGGCGGTGAAGGGCCGGACGTTGCGCGAGATTACACCGAGAGCAAATAGCAGACCTGAAAAACGGGCCTTTCGGCCCTCATGGTAATTTGAAATGTATCGCGGTTAAGCTGCGCTCTGCTCTTTCATTGCCTGCTTGCGCTTACATGGCTGGAGCTTTTCACGTAGCGGACTGTTCGGGTCAACCTCGCGCTTACAGACGATGCAGTGGTCTGCACCTTCGATGGCGTTAAGGCCACCGCAGCTGCCAGTGATCGGTTTGTTTCTGAAAACGGCGCCTATAGCCATTCCTGCTACGACCAGGACCAGCACGATAAACGCGATGAGGAAAGTTGCCATTTCGATATTCCGTTATTTCTCTGCAGACTGCTCGAATTTTCTGAACGCGCTGGAAGACCGGGTGATAAAATGCTCGCCTTCACGAACTATGAAAAATGCGGCAATCCCGTCACGCTCTGCCAGAGCCATACCGCGCTTGTCTCCCATTGCAATGAGGGCTGTTGCCAAACCATCAGCACGCATCGCACTGCCGGATATTACAGTTACTGATGCAAGTTTATGCGTCACCGGGCGTCCGGATGCTGCATCAATAATGTGTGAGAAGCGCTTGCCGTTGATTTCTTTGTATATGCGATAATCGCCGGACGTCGCCATACCTTTGTCGCTCACTCTTACGATATGCTGAACGGTACGAGTTGCAGAATTTGGCTTTTCGATGCCAACGACCCAAGGCTCATCTTTGGAGTTTTTGCCCTTGGTGACCAGGTCGCCGCCGATTTCGACTAGGTACTCGTCTATACCGTTTTGCTCCAGAATGGAGGCTACTTTGTCGATGCCAAAGCCTTTTGCGATTGCGGAAAGATTGACGGTAGTATCCGTGTTGACTTTACGCAATGCTGGGGGATCAGTCTCAAACTCCAGCATGGTGCTCATGCCAACGGACTCAAGAGCGTTGCGGATATCGCGCGGGCCTGGCTGAGGTGGGGTGTCCTGTTTGGTGCCAAAGCCCCACATCTCAATGAGTGGTGCCAGCGTTACGTCAAAATAGCCGCCCGTCAGGTTATGAATGCGCAATGACTCCTGCATCACGATGCTGAAATCGCGGGATATTGGCGTCCATTCTGTACTGGTGGAGCGGTTAAAACGGCTGATTTCTGAGTTTTTGTCCCAGTTGGACATTGCCTTGTTTACGGCAACAAGAGCCTCATCAACCTGCTGCTGCAATTCCTGGCTGGTTACAGAAGATGACCCTTTGATAGCTTTGACATTGAATGTAGTGCCCATGGTTTTGCCGTGAAGTATGATTTCTTCACGACTTTTGTCATTGGGTACACATGCTGTGACAAAGACGAGTGTGAGAGCAGTAATGAGGAAGCGCATTTAGGCCTCAGAGTTTGTTCATTTCTCCGCGTAATCGGCTTATTCTGGTTTTCTGTCAAGTTAAATAGGATTTGATACTGCTGTCGCAAAGCTCCGTAAAAGGTGATGGGGAATAAATTGATAGGTGGTATTGTGTGCGTGTGAAAAGTTAGGGGAAAACTTATTTGAGATAAAATTTTAGCGAAACAGCCTCATTCCGCAGCATCAACACCGTGAATTCCTATTGATATTTGCTGTATATCAGGGTATGGCCCGCATAAATCCGTAGGAATAGCTGATCGCCACACGCTTTAATGGTGTGCGGGCGGGTACTCCTAACCGGAGCCATGGATGAGTGACGTTCAGCAATGCTCGGGCTTTGTTGCTGAAATTGCGATCTGTGGCGGGCTTATCTCGGTTCGACTTGGCAAAGTCAATAATCCGCATGCGCGGCATTTTGTATATAGCAGAATGACTTAGAAGTATTTATCCGCAGATATTCCCGTGAACATCTAGTGGTTTGCCCTATAAGAAGCCTGACAGGGTAAGGGATGAAGATTACAAAAGGATTGGATCTGCCGATTATCGGTGCTCCGAACCAGGAGATCCACAAGGGTCCACAGGTTCGTCGTGTTGCCGTGAATGGTGGGGATTATAACGGGCTGAAGCCGCGTATGTTGGTTGCTGAAGGCGATCGCGTGGTAAAAGGTCAGCCTCTGTTCAATGACAAACGTTCTCCTGAAATTAACTATGTTGCACCGGGGGCTGGTGTTGTTGAAGCAGTCAATCGTGGTGCACGCCGCGTTCTGGAAACCATTGTCATTCGACTGGACGACGGTGAAGAAGAGCAACTCGCTTTCTCAAAGTTTGAGAACAATGCTTTGGCAACTCTGGACGCATCTGTCGTTCGCGAGCAGCTCGCCAGATCTGGTCTTTGGACAAGCTTCCGTACCCGCCCATACTCAAGGGTTCCGGTTTTTGAAACGCAGCCGCGGTCCATTTTCGTAACTGCGATGGACACCAACCCGCTTGCTGCGGATGCTGGTGTGATCATCAACGCGAATGCCGGCGCGTTTGAAGCCGGGCTTCAGATCCTCTCTAAACTAACAGATGGCCGCACATTCGTATGCCACAGCCCGAAGGACAAACTTCCGGGTGGAAGCGTCGCTGGTGTGCAGATGGAAAGTTTTGAAGGGAAGCACCCGGCAGGTAATGCGGGTACTCACATTCACTTCCTCGACCCGGTTAATGAAAACAAGACAGTCTGGACCATCGGTTATCAGGATGTCATCGCCATCGGTAACCTGTTCCTGACAGGTGAACTGGATGTTTCCCGCATTGTGTCTGTTGCAGGCCCGCTGGCTAACAGACCGCGGCTGGTGACAACTCGTGCCGGTGCGGATCTGAATGATCTGCTGGCTGGTGAAACACTGCCGGGCATTCCAGTGCGTGTCGTTTCCGGTTCCGTCCTTTCCGGCAGTATTGCTGCTGATCAGTTTGCCTTCCTTGGCCGTTACCACACTCAGGTGACGCTGATGGAAGAAGACCACAAGCAAGACGTTGTTGGCTGGGTTCGCCCATTCATGACGAAGTGGTCAAACCTTAATGTGCACCCTTCCGGGTTCTTCCGCAGCAAGCTGCAGTTCCCATTCGGTACGAACAGGAATGGTTCCATTCGCGCTATCGTTCCATTGGGAACCTATGAGAAGGTTATGCCGCTCGACGTTCTTCCAACTCAGCTGCTTCGCTCCCTGATGGTGCTGGACACTGATATGGCGCAGAAACTTGGCGCTCTGGAGTTGGACGAGGAAGATTTGGCGCTATGCACTTTTGTCTGCCATTCCAAGAATGAATACGGAGCTGCTCTGCGTGCAAACCTGGATAAAATCGAGAAAGAGGGCTAACCGGTGAGTTTGCGCGATAAGTTAGATCGTATTGCGCCGCTCTTTGAAAAGGGTGGCAAGTACGAGAAGTTTTACGCTGTCTATGAGATGGTGGATACCTTCATCTACACTCCAAAAACAGTGACCAGCGTTGCGCCGCACGCCCGTGATCACGCCGACCTGAAGCGTGTCATGACGTATGTTGTGCTGGCGACGATTCCTGCGATCCTGTTTGGCATGTACAACACAGGTCTGCAGACAAACTCTGCGCTGGCTGCAATGGGCATTGCCGACCCTGCTGGCTGGAGAGCGTTTATTCTCTCTCTGGCGGGTATTGGTTTTAACCCGGACAGCATCTTTGCCAACATGGCGCATGGTGCGTTGTACTTCTTGCCGATTTACATCGTAACGCTTGGTGTTGGCGGCCTCTTTGAAGTGCTCTTTGCCATTGTGCGCGGGCATGAAGTGAACGAAGGCTTCTTCGTTTCATCCATGCTGTACACGCTGATCCTGCCAGCTTCCACGCCACTTTGGCAGGTTGGCCTGGGTATCGCGTTTGGTGTGGTGGTCGGCAAGGAAGTGTTCGGTGGTACAGGCAAAAACTTCCTGAACCCGGCGCTTGTTGGCCGTGCATTCCTTTACTTCGCTTATCCGGCATCATTGTCTGGTGATGCGGTGTGGACGCCAGTTGATGGATTTTCCGGTGCGACTGCACTGGGTGTTGCAGCCTCTGACGGCATGCAGGGTCTGGCAGCAAACGGGATCACCTGGATGAGTTCTTTTGTGGGCACCATTCAGGGCTCCTTCGGTGAAACCTCCGCTATTGCTATTGCTCTTGGCGGTGTGTTCCTCGTGACCACTGGTATCGCGAATTACCGCCTCATTCTTGGTTGTCTTGGGGGTACGATTGGTTTCAGCCTGTTGCTGAACCTGATTGGTTCCGAGACCAACCCGATGTTTGCAATGCCCTGGTACTGGCACCTTGTCACCGGCGGCTTTATGTTTGGCCTGGTGTTCATGGTAACTGAACCTGTGACTGCTGCGATGACTAATCCGGGTCGTTACATCTACGCTGCACTGATTGGTGTGATGTGCATCCTGATCCGTGTCATCAACCCGGCCTTCCCTGAAGGCATGATGTTGGCAATCCTGTTCGGCAATATCTTTTCTCCACTGATCGACTACTTCGTTGTGAAGGCGAATATCACACGGAGGATGAAGCGCCATGCCTAACACTGAAAACACAACAGCTCCTGCAGGTCTTTGGGCGCGCTTCAACTCGATACCTCTGGACTCTGCTCCGCGTACGATTACCGTTGCTGTGGTTCTGTGTCTTATCTGTTCCATGATTGTTTCCGGTGCAGCAGTGATGCTTAAGCCTCAGCAGGAAATTAACAAAACGCTGGATAAAAAGACCAATATCCTTAAGGTTGCCGGTCTTTATCAGGACGGTGTTGATGTTGAAAAGGCATTTGGTGCATTTGAACCGCGGCTTGTTGATGTTGCAACCGGCAAGTTCTCTGATGCGGAGGACGCTGCGATTTATGACCAGCGCGCTGCTGCGAAAGATCCGGCGCTTTCCATTGCACTGGATAATGATCCGGCATCCATCAAACGTCAGGCTAAACTGGCTTCGGTTTATCTGCTGCGCGATGATGCAGGCAGGATTGAGCGTATCATTTTACCAGTGCATGGCTACGGTCTTTGGTCTACGCTTTATGGTTTCATCGCGCTGAATGCTGATGGCAATGAAGTGTATGGCTTGCGCTTTTACTCCCACGGTGAGACTCCAGGTCTTGGCGCGGAAGTAGACAATCCAAAATGGATGGCTCAGTGGCCGGGCAAGCTGGTTTATGGCGATGACGGTTCCGTGGACATCGGCGTCAGCAAGTCTGTTCCGGCAGGTATTGATGGCTCCAGGTACCACATTGACGCGATTGCAGGTGCAACGCTGACATCCCGTGGTGTAGACAACCTCGTCAAATTCTGGATGGGCGAGCAGGGCTTCAAGACTTTCCTCGACAATCTTAAAAAAGGAGAGGCGTAATGGCTGGCAAAGACTTGTCCATGCTTAAGGATCCGATGGTCGATAACAACCCGATCACACTTCAGGTTCTTGGCATCTGTTCCGCGCTTGCGGTAACCTCCTCCTTGAAGGTTGCGCTGGTGATGGCGATTGCGGTGACGCTTGTGACAGCGTTCTCCAACTTCTTTATCTCCCTTCTGCGAAACCAGATCCCATCTTCAATCCGCATTATCGTGCAGATGGTGATTATCGCGTCTCTGGTTATTCTGGTTGACCAGATCCTGAAGGCATATCTCTATGAGATCTCCAAGACACTATCCGTGTTCGTTGGTCTGATCATCACCAACTGTATCGTTATGGGTCGGGCGGAAGCGTACGCGATGAAGAACCCACCAATCCCATCCTTCCTTGATGGTATCGGGAACGGTCTGGGCTACTCCCTGATCCTCCTGCTGGTGGGTGTTATTCGTGAGCTGTTTGGTGCAGGTTCCCTGTTTGGTGTGCAGATCCTTGCAACCGTGAACAACGGCGGCTGGTATGTGCCGAACGGTTTGCTGCTGCTGCCTCCTTCCGCGTTCTTTGTGATTGGCCTGTTGATCTGGGGTTTCCGAACGTGGAAACCTGCGCAGGTTGAGAAGCGCGAATATAAAATTATGGAATCAGAGGGGGCTCACTGACTATGGAAGGGCTTCTTTCCCTCGCCGTCAAGGCGATCTTTATAGAGAACCTTGCGCTTTCCTTCTTCCTTGGAATGTGTACGTTCCTTGCGGTTTCCAAGAAGGTTGAGACTGCTCTGGGGCTGGGTATCTCCGTTGTTGTTGTGCAGGCGCTGACTGTGCCAATCAACAACGTGCTATACACCACGTTGCTCAATGACAATGCGCTGGCATGGGCTGGTCTTGAAGGCACTGACCTGCGCTTTCTGGGGCTGATTTCCTACATCGGCGTTATTGCTGCTGTGGTGCAGATCCTTGAGATGTTTCTCGATCGCTATGTGCCTGCGCTTTACAACGCGCTGGGTATCTTCCTGCCGCTGATTACCGTGAACTGTGCGATCATGGGTGGTTCTCTGTTCATGGTGGAGCGTGACTACAATCTGGGAGAATCTTCCGTTTACGGTATATCTTCCGGTATCGGTTGGGCGCTGGCGATTACTGCAATGGCTGGGGTGCGTGAAAAGCTGAAATACTCCGATGTTCCTGATGGACTGCAGGGTCTTGGCATCACCTTCATCACTGCCGGTCTGATGGCTATGGGTTTCATGGCTTTCTCTGGCGTGAAGTTGTAAGGGGACGAGTAGATGCAAGACTTTACCTGGGGTATTACGCTCTTCACTTTGATAGTGCTTGCGCTGGTTATCGTCATTTTGATGGCGCGCAGCAAGCTGGTTGCTTCCGGCGACGTTCTGATCGAAATCAACGGTGAGCAGACTGTTTCCGTTCCTGCGGGGGGCAAGCTTCTCAATGTGCTGGCAGATCAGAAGATCTTTGTTCCATCAGCCTGTGGCGGCGGGGGTACCTGTGCCCAGTGCCGCGTAAAAGTGCATGATGGTGGCGGTTCCATTCTGGCAACCGAGGAAAGCCACATCACCAGGCGTGAAGCACGCTGCGGTGATCGTCTTTCCTGTCAGGTTGCTGTGAAGCAGGACATGAAGATCGAAGTACCTGAAGAAGTGTTCGGCGTGAAAAAGTGGGAGTGTACTGTTCGCTCCAATGAGAACGTTGCAACCTTCATTAAGGCGCTGGTTCTGGACCTGCCAGAAGGGGAAGACGTGAACTTCCGCGCTGGTGGTTACATTCAGATTGAAGCGCCCGCGCACAAGCTTAAGTACACTGACTTCGACATTGAAGAGCAGTACCGCAAAGATTGGGACAAGTTCAATCTCTGGCAATACGAGTCCATCGTGGCCGAGCCGGTTGAACGTGCTTACTCCATGGCAAACTACCCGGACGAAAAAGGCATGATCATGCTGAACGTTCGTGTAGCGTCGCCGCCTCCGGGCACTCAGGGTATACCTGCCGGTAAGATGTCATCCTTCATCTTTAACCTGAAACCAGGTGATAAGGTGACGATTTCCGGTCCGTTTGGTGAGTTCTTTGCTCGCGAAACCAACAAGGAAATGGTGTTCATCGGTGGTGGTGCTGGTATGGCGCCTATGCGCTCACACATCTTCGATCAGCTGAAGCGTCTTGAGAACCGTGATCGTAAGATCACCTTCTGGTACGGAGCACGTTCGAGGAAAGAGATGTTCTTTGTTGAGGACTTCGACCAGTTGGCAAAAGAATTCCCGAACTTCACTTGGCATGTTGCGCTTTCTGATCCGCAGCCAGATGATGACTGGGATGGTTATACCGGGTTCATTCACAACGTACTCTACAATGAGTATCTGAAGGACCACGCCGCGCCCGAAGACTGCGAGTACTACATGTGTGGTCCTCCAGTCATGAACCAGTCCGTGATCAGCATGCTGGTTGATATAGGCGTAGAACGTGAAGACATTATGCTCGACGACTTCGGCGGCTAATGGCTGAGAGTATTGCAAAAATTGAAAGACCCCGGTGTCGTGAGGTGCCGGGTTTTTTATTCCCGTGCGGTTCAATCATGCCAGAATATAGCGCTTTGGAGACAAGGCTCATACCATCGGCACTTATAATTGACCTGTGTGTGCCCATTGTCTCATTCCGATTGATGTGATGGTGCTGGGTTGTTGAATAAGCTTGTTCCATGCCTTGCAGGCAGCCTCGACAATCTCTTGATAGTTTTGAAAGACCCTGTTTGAAAGCCAGTTTTGGCGTAAGCGATGTTTTGCCCCCACCTTGACATCATACTTCTGTAAAATTCCAGGGCAAGAGCGCATTGATTTTGCTTTGCTTGTGGCCTTTTGCAATTTTTGTGAGAGTGTCGCCCAGATAGGCGTACGGATTGATTCCGTTCAGCTTGCAGGTCTCGAAGAGGGAGGCCAGGATCGCCCAGTTTTCGGCGCCGGCATCATGACCGGCGAAGAGTGCGTTTTTCCGGTTTAGAGCTATAGGTCTGATCGTTCGCTCCACAGAATTGCTATCCAACTCAATGCGTCCGTCTTCCGGAAAGCGGATAGGTAGTGTAATCTGACGTCTGGAAAATTGTGTGAGGCTTGTGCTCAGAGGCGTTTTACTGGGAGCATGCTCCCGGTAAAACGCGGCACCATCGTGCTATCCCATGAAGTTGGAAACTACTCATGGAGGAATCAAATGGACCTGCGACACGATACGACAATTGAGGCTATCCTGGAACAACTGATCGCAACTGGAGCTACCGATATCGG
>CANNAV010000085.1 GCA_947502585.1 uncultured Pseudovibrio sp. | reverse complement strand
TATCTTCTCGCTCGGGTTTAGCGTTGTGATCGACAAACCTAAAGAGAAATGCCACGATGGCTATCTCAATTTCTAAATCAGATAATTTACAGCACTATAGGGACACAATCTCAATGTTTCCGCGAACCGAGTGTAACGCGCCAGTGTAACGTTACGTTCAGGGCAGCGTAACGCCATGTGTAACATATTGACGCACCCGCCTTCAGGCCTGCGAATGCTGCAAATACAAGCCGTCTCCCTAAAAAAAATAATTGAAATATTTCTTTTTAATTACGCGGGGTTGAGACAATTTTTCATGCTCCCAAAAAAAATTTTCCGAAACTGGTACGGTCCTTGCTTTAGGAGCAGTACAGCGCGCGAAACTCCAGGGAGGAGGGTCGCCGAAGAACGAAGGACAGGGAGGAGAGACGCTGTCTGTAGCCTTGCTTGATGCAACGCGCGACGCGCCTCGAAGTTCCGTACCTTTGCCAAGAGACCGCGCAGCAGCCCCCGGCGCTGTGTGAACCGAAACGGCGAAAGCCGCCAAACTTGGCTGGGTGACCGGCTCAGAGCTTTAAGGAGGCTCATGGCATGACTTTAACGCTAAATAAGATCACGTCCCAGCGTGGTATCTCGGTCGGAGAGGCGACCAGGAAGATTTCTGATCTCGGTTGGAACCCCTCCTATGTCCAAGAAGCAGCGACCTTCCCGACGGACTACAAGATTACCAAGGCCCCCCGCGACCCGATGAAGCAGGTCTTGCGGTCCTACTTCCCTATGGAAGAAGAGAAAGACAACCGGGTTTATGGTGCGCTGGACGCCGCCCTGCGTGGCGACATGTTTCGCAATGTGGAACCGCGCTGGATCGAATGGATGAAGCTGTTCCTAGCGATCATCCCCTTCCCGGAAATCTCGGCTGCTCGCTCTATGGCCATGGTCGCCCGGCTGTCGCCAGGTGAAGACCTGCGCACCGGCTTCACCATGCAGATGGTGGACGAATTCCGTCACTCCACGATTCAAATGAACCTGAAGAAGTGGTATATGGAAAACTACATCGACCCGGCGGGTTTCGACATAACCGAAGAAGCCTTTGGTAAGTGCTATGCCACCACCATCGGCCGCCAGTTCGGCGAAGGCTTCATCACCGGCGATACTATGACCGCCGCCTGCATGTACCTTACCGTGGTTGCTGAAACCGCCTTCACCAACACGCTTTTCGTGGCCATGCCTTCCGAAGCTGCCCGTAACGGCGACTACGCACTGCCTACGGTTTTCCTTTCGGTACAGTCGGATGAAAGCCGCCACATCGGTAACGGTCACTCGCTGCTCATGGCCGCGCTGAAGGAGCCGGATAACCACCTGCTTCTGGAACGCGACCTGCGCTATGCGTTCTGGCAGAACCACGCCATCGTTGACGCCGCCATCGGTACCTTCATTGAATATGGCACAACCAACCGCGACAAAGAGAAAGAGTCCTACGCTGAGATGTGGCACCGCTGGATCTTTGAAGACTACTACCGCACCTACATGTTGCCGCTTGAAAAGTACGGCGTGAAGGTCCATCACGACGACGTCCAGGAAGCCTGGAACCGGATCACCAAGAAAAACTATGTTCATAAGGTCGCCCAGTTCTTCGCGGTCGGCTGGCCGCTCAACTTCTGGCGGATCGAAGCCCAGACCGAAAAGGACTTCGAGTGGTTCGAACACAAGTATCCTGGCTGGTATGCCGAGTTCGGCGAATTCTGGAGGTGGTACGGCAAGCTGTCGAAACCAGGCGAAACCGTGCTCACGTTCAACCAGGACACCGGCTACGTCTACCCGCACCGCTGTTGGGCCTGCCTTGTGCCCTGCCTCATCCGCGAGGACATGGTCGTCGATCAGATCGACGGTCAGTGGCACACCTTCGCCCACGAGCTAGACCGCTGGACCGCTGTCGAGGCCTTCTCGAACGAGTACCAGGGCCGCCCAACGCCAGCCATGGGCAAGTTCTCGGGCAAGCGCGAGTGGGAAACCGTCTATGACGGCTGGGATCTCGCTGATGCGATCAAGGACCTGAACTTCGTCCGCGAAGATGGCCAAACGCTGGTTCCGCAGCCACACCTCCGGTTCGACAACAAGGACATGTGGAAGCTCGAGCACGTCCGCGGACACACCCTGCGCTCGCCGCTTAACATGCTCCGCGCCATGTCCGACAGCGAGCGCGAAGCGCATGTCGCTGAGTACCGCAAGGGCTTCACGATCAACACCTGCAACTGAGACCAGGACGGGAGCCGCTTCTGCGGTTCCCGGACACAACGCCGCGCCAGGACAGGTGAGGCGTTCCAAGGGAGGAAAGAATGACGGAAGTTTATACCGTCCGACTGGAACCGGTAGGGGTCGAATTCGAGGTCAATGAGGAAGAGACAATCCTTGACGCCGCATTCCGACAGGGTATCGCGCTGCCGCACGGATGCAAAGAAGGGCAATGTTCGGCCTGCAAATGCGTCCAGCTCGAAGGCGAGACCGAAATGCTAAATTATTCCACCTTCGCTCTGAACGAAAGTGAGAAAGACAGCGGCCACATTCTGATGTGCCGGACTGTCGCCTACAGCGACGTTGAAATCGAACTGCTGAATTACGATGAGGAGGTTCTTTCCAAGTCCATTCCTGTACGTCAGTTCTCGGGCAAGATTGTCGATTTCCAGAAACTGACCCATGACATTCGAGGCGTTCAGATTGCGCTGGATGCACCACTCAAATTTTGGGCGGGTCAATATGTCGACATCACGGTCAGGACAGAAGCGGGGGAGAAGATTACACGCTCGTTCTCCATGGCAAATCCGCCGAGCGAAACCCAGGAACTCGGTTTCATCATTAAGAAATACCCCGACGGACGCTTCTCGAACGAACTCGATGACGGTGGCATCAAAGCCGGAGCCGAAGTCAGCGTCGAAGGACCCTACGGAATGTGCTTCCGACGCGAAGAAAGAGAAGGACCCGTGATCCTCGTGGGTGCCGGGTCCGGCATGTCGCCGGTCTGGTCGATCCTGAACGACCACATCGACAGCGGCGAAGACCGCCCGGTCTATTTCTTTTACGGTGCCCGGTCGCGCGACGACCTGATCCTGGTGGATCAGATCAAGGAGCTGACCGATGCCAACCCCACCATAGAGTTTATCCCCGTGCTTAGCCATGCCGACAACGATGCCGACTGGATCGGCGAACGCGGCTTTGTACACGAGGCCGTCGACCAGCGCCTGAAAGATCTGGGCATCGATGGGGATGGCGACGTCTACGCCTGTGGTCCGCCGCCGATGATCGATGCGCTAACGCCGGTGCTGTTCATGCACGACTTCGATACTGACCGCATCTTCTACGACAAATTCACACCCACTTCCGGTTCTTCGAGCCACTGATATTGGCCCGAACGCTAGTGACGTGGAACCAACCAAGGGAGGCTACAATGGTAGCAACATCTAGTTCTGTCGGCTCCGGTGCTGCAGGCGCCGCAGAATTCGTCGGCTCGAAAAGCCGCAAATACAACTACTTCACCCCGAGGGGCAAGCGAGCGACCCACTACGAGGACGTCACCGTTGACGTGCAGCCCGATCCCGAACGCTACCTGATCCAGGACTGGATCATTAAGTTCGAGGGTGGTAAGGGCGGTGGCGCCTACCGCAAGGACAACACCGCTGCGCTGTCTTCGAACTGGCACGCCTTCCGGGCCCCGGACCAGGAATGGGAGCGGACACATTACCAGCGCCAGTCCAGGATTGAGACCATGGTGCAGAATGTCATCAACAACGCCCGCAAGGCCGGTGCGCACAAGGTGTTCGATAAGGTCTGGCAGACTATCCTGCAGAAACATCTGGGCGCGTGGAAGCATGCAGAGTTCGGCCTGGGCACCTCGCTCATGCAGGCACAGCGCTACGGCTACACCCAGATGATCAACAACGCCACGTTGACCAACTCGTCCTATAAGATGCGCCTCGCGCAGGACATCACTCTGTACCTGGCCGAGATCGGCATGGATATAGACGGCTGGGACGATGGGCTGGGCAAGAAGGCCTGGCTGGAAGATCCAATCTGGCAGCCCTGCCGCGAAGCGGTTGAGACAATCATGGGTTCCGAGGACTACCTGGAGCAATATTTCGCAATCAACATCGTGTTCGAGCCAATGGTCGGCGAACTGATACGTTCGGGCTTCTTCATGCAGGCGGCAGCGGCCAACAACAATTTCATCACCCCACCGGTGATCTCTGCCGCCGAGGCCGACTATGAGCGCAACCTCGCGAACACGGTCGACCTGATCTACCTTCTGGCCAATGACGAAGAGCACGGCGTGCACAACCGCGCACTGTTCAAATCCTGGCTCGCCAAGCACGGCGCCCTTGCCGAAAAAGCCGCCGACGCGCTACAGCCAATCTGGTCGCAGCCGCATTCCAAGCCTGTCTCTTACCAGGACGTCAAGGAGGTCTCGCTCGAACGCCTGAACCAGATCCTCGGCGAGCTTGGCCTCAACTAATTATCCAGACAGGGAGAAACAGATGTCCAGCACAGCGCGGAACGCATCCAAGCAGAACATCTTTAAGTCGATGAAAGATATCGACATGACCTCGCGCGAGGTCTCGCATCAGTGTGGCGTAACCATGAACGACAGCGTCGAGGCCCGGGCCATCGCGGAGTTCATGGAAGAGAACAACCCCTCGGTCACGGTGACCTACAATCCAGCCACTATCCGCATCGATGGCGAGGGCAAGCTGATCTTCAAAATGGACGAGATCACCGAATACCTCGGCCGCGAGATGACAGCCGAGATCTTCGAGGTGAACACCTCGACCCACTACGGCCGAATGGTCCGGGTCGATGACAACACCGTCATCCTCTTCGGGGACATGAACGAAGTGATGGAATTCATCTGACCATCGCCAGGGGCGGCCGCTATGCGGCCGTTCCCCCCCCAACCACCACCACACCCAGCCGGGACAGAGGCACAGGCGGGAAAGCACTTCCAACGAACGGCGGACCGTTCACCGACAGAATGGAAGAAAACCATGTACAAGACACCCGAAGGCAAAGAGATCTTAATTCTCAACGGTAACGTTCATTTCCGGAGCGATAGCCCCGAAAACCAGGCCTATATCCACGGCAATCAGTTCATCGACAGGTTCTACGCCTGCCACACCAACCTCAGCCCCCAGGAAGGGCTGTGGGAGAAGGCGGGCTTCGGGAAATATTCCCAATGGCCTTTGGCATCCGCTCCGAAGTCCTGGTGCTGCCATGGGTACGCGGGATGGTAGTGCATCTTATGGATCATTGCTTAGGAACGAGGTCAGCGAGGGTGTCAACAGCCGCCACCCCAGACACAAGATCTTTGCCTAAAACTGTGACGGTGCCCTGCTGGAAGACGTGGTCGATACTTTCCCTGGCAAGGCATTTGATCGGCGGCAGGAAATCATGCTGCCGGGACTCGAGGCCATGGGCAAACTTGCGGGTGAGATCCTCGCCATGATGGTTGGTGATCTGAAACGGGTGCGGGTCTCTCAAGAGGAAGAGCTGAGGCAACTACCCCGCTATCTCGACATCTATATCGGGCGCAGACTGGCGGAAAAGGACAGTGACCAGACGTTTCCGACCTGGGAGGGGGGGCATCTGCGAAGCATCCATGCACGGGTACGCGAATCAACAGGGAGCTTGTGCCGCAGCATGGGCCGAAAGCCGCGACAAGGAGATCGAGATCAGTTCCGACGGCCCAACGCTGGTTGAATTTATAGCCGGACGCGTTCCGGCCGGAGAGGCGGCCGCATCGCGTCACTAACAGACTAAAATACCGAAAATGACTTGGGAGGAGGCCCAAAGGTTCTTTGGGTCCAAGGAGGAAGACATGGCTAAACTCATGGTACATGGAAAGATGGCACGAAAATGTCTGGCGCACGGTGTCGCGCGGCTGGCGGAGGCGGTTGAACCGACCCTGGGACCGAAGGGGATGAACGCGATGGTTGATCGCCCGGTAGGCACGCCGCTCGTGACCCGTGACGGAGTCAGTATCGCCACCGAGATCGAACTGCGCGACCGTTTCGAAAACATGGGCGCCCAGGTGGTGCGCGAAGTCTCTATGCAGACCAACGAGGTTGCAGGTGATGGCACGACCACCGCGATTGTTCTGGCAAACGCGTTGATTCAGAACGGAGTCGAACTGACTGACAACGGCGTGCGCCCGGTCGATCTGTGCCGGGGCATTGACCTGGCCGTGCAGACCATTGTGGAGGCCATCAATGCCTCGTCGCGCTGCTGCACTGAAGCGACGGATTACCTGCAATCCGTCGCTCGCGTCTCGGCCACTGACCCTAAGCTGGGCGAACTGGCAGCCGAAGCCTACAAGCGCGTCGGACGCGACGGTGTGATCTCGGCCGATTTTGGCGTAACGATCGAAACCACGATGGAAGTGTTCGAAGGCATGTCTTTCGAACGCGGTTATA
The DNA here is from genome assembly GCA_947502585.1 of uncultured Pseudovibrio sp. Classification (GTDB taxonomy): domain Bacteria; phylum Pseudomonadota; class Alphaproteobacteria; order Rhizobiales; family Stappiaceae; genus Pseudovibrio. Next base: position 7,830 of record CANNAV010000085.1, on the reverse strand, counting down.
TCTCGCACCACATGGTTACCGACAGGGAGCATATGGAAGCGGTGCTGCACAACCCTCTAATCCTGATGACGGACCAGAAAATCCTGAAGTCAGAACTGCTCGATACCGCCCGGCGTATCGCCGATGAGGAAAACCGCCCGCTACTGATCATCGCCGAGGAGATCGCGCCTGAGGTCGTCATCACTCTTCTGGAGAACGGTGGCGCGGGCAAATACCTGATTGTTAATCCGCCGGAATACGGCCACTGGCGCCAGGCGATGATGGACGATCTGGCGATCCTTACCGGCGGCGAAGTGCTGGCCCGTGATCTGGGCAAGAAGATCGTGAACGTCACCCGCGCCCAGCTTGGCGGTGCCGAAACCGTGCGCACCCAGGCCTCGCATACCTCAATCCTGCGGGGCGAGGGCGACCCGGACGCGATCATGGCCCGACGCGCCCAGGTGCAGCGCCAGTATGATGTGGCACCGCCCAATATCGAGAAGGACAAGCTGCGCGAACGTCTGTCCAAGCTGACCGGCGGCAGCGCGGTCATCTACGCGGGCGGCTTCACCCCGGTGGAACAGAAGCGCACCATACAGCTGGTCGAAGACGCGCTCTGCGCGATCCGTGCGGCTGCCGAGGATGGCGTCGTAGCTGGCGGAGGCACCGCGCTGGCCCAGATAGCGCCCTGCCTCGAAGGTCTTAACGTCAGCGGAGACATGGCGCGTGGCGTGGCGCTTGTCCGCTCAATCCTGAACCAGCCGGTGCGCCGCATTGCCCGCAATGCCGGGGCAGATGCCGATGCAGTCTGCGAGCGGGTGGTGAACGCCGAGAAAGACCACGGCTACAATGCTGCCACTGGTGAATTTGGCGACATGTTCGCGGCCGGGATAATCGATCCGGCTCGGGTTCCTGCCAGCGCACTGGTGAACGCGGCTTCCGTTGCGACACTGATTCTGACGACAGAAACTCTAATTGGCGATCTGGAGGAGGGTGAGGCCGACCCAACAGAGGGCGTCGCTCTCGGCGGTGGCGCTGAGTTTCTTGGCCGCAAATAACCGGAAAGCGGTCGCCAGCCCGCCCACCCGACTGTGGTCTGCCCTGTCAAAAGGAAAAAGACGATGAGAGCAGCGAGACTTTACGAATACGATCCAGCGATGGAAGTGCAGCTGAAAATTGAAGACGTGGCTGCTCCCACAATCATGGCTCCGGACGAGGTGATCGTTAAGGTTGGTGCGGCTGGCCTGTGCCGCACCGACCTCCATATCATCGAAGGTGTCTGGAAGGACCTCATGGACGGCGAAGGCAGTCTTTTGCCCTATATCATGGGACACGAGAATGCTGGCTGGGTCGAGGATGTCGGCAGTTCTGTCACTTCGGTCAAACCTGGCGACGCAGTGATCTGCCACCCATTCAACACCTGCGGCATTTGCCTGAGCTGCCGCTACGGCCATGACATGTATTGCGACCACGGCAAGTTCCCTGGTCTTGGGCTGGATGGTGGCTTTGCCGAATATTTCAAGACCAACGAACGCGCGCTGATCAAACTGAACACTGGCATCACGCCGCTAAGTGTGGCGCCCATGGCCGACGCGGGGATCACCGCCTACCGTGCCGCCAGGAAGGCGGCCGGCCTGCTGAAATCCGGTGGCTACGTGGTGCTGCTGGGCATCGGGGGGCTTGGCCATATCGCGCTACAGGTGCTGAAGCACACCTCGGGCGCGCGGGTCATCGCTGTCGATCAGGAGCCAGGCGCCAAGGCGCTGGCGAAAGACCTGGGAGCGGACACCGTAATCACGGCTGGTCCCGGCCTGGTCGACGAGATCAAGGATCTGACCGGTGGTGGCGCCCATGTGGTTATTGACTTCGTGGGAGAGCACGGCACCGAGAACCTCTGCTGGAAGATGCTCCGGCAGGGCGGGGAGTTAATCATGGTGGGTTATGGCGGCACGGTACAAGTGCCGACCCTGGAACTGGTGGCCAATGAGATCAAGATCGGCGGAAGCCTTGTGGGCGATTTCGTCGAGCTGGCCGAGCTGATGGAGTTGAACGCCGACAACAAGGTCAAGATGCACCAGACCGAATACAAGCTGGATAACATCAACGAGGCCATCGCCGATTTCAAGGCACGAAAATTTACCGGGCGCGGCGTAATCATCCCGTAGCGCCCTAGGTCCGGCGACCACCCGGCGGCCTTCGGGTCGGCCGGCCCCCAATATACCCAAGCGAGGACAGCATGGCCAAAGCCATTCATTCCATGATCCGCGTGCTTAACGAGGCGCGCTCGGTCGAATTCTACAATCGAGCTTTCGGTATGAAGATGGCCGAACGGTTTGATTTCCCCGATTTTACGCTTGTTTACCTGAGAAATAATGAATCCTATTTCGAACTCGAGTTGACGATCAACAAGGACCGTACGACCCCCTACGATCCGGGCGACGGGTATGGCCATTTGGCAATCTCAATCGACGACCTTGATGCCGAACACGCCCGGTTCGAGGCCGAAGGGCTGGCGCCGCGCAAGATTGTGGAATTTGCACCGGCCGGCACACGTGTCGCTCGCTTCTTTTTCGTAGCGGATCCCGATGGATACCAGATCGAAGTGCTCGAACGAAGTGGGCGCTTTTCGTGAAATTTTGCCATCTAACCAGGAGGAAACATAACCCATGACCAGTTCCCAAAATTTCCGCGGGCTGACCCGGCGCCAGCTTCTGACGCGGGCCAGCGCCGTAGGAGCCAGCTTTTTGATCGGCACCGGCTTCATTACCGCGCCCGACGCTGCCTGGGCCGCTGAAACGAGCTATATCAGCCCTGAGACCTTTGCTACACTTGTCCAACTGGCACGAGACATCTATCCGCATGACCGCCTGTCTGACGAATTCTACGTAATCGCCGTCAAGGGCTATGACAGCGCCGACGCCGCCGAAAACATCGAGGCGGGGATTGCTGCCCTGAACGAGGCGGCCCGCGGGCATGGTTATGCACGTTATCTCGATATCGGCTGGGAGCGCGACCGGGTCGACCTGTTGCGCTCAATCCAGGACAGCCCGTTTTTCCAGACAATTCGTGGCGGGCTTGTCACCGGCCTCTATAACCAGAAAGCGATCTGGCCGCTCTTTGGCTACGAGGGCGAGAGCTTTTCCCACGGCGGCTACATCGACCGTGGTTTCGACGACATCAACTGGCTTTGAGCAGAAGGTATATCACTCATGACTGCACCATTTGACTTTTCCGACGACAGCGTCGTTGTGATCGTCGGCACCGGCGCCGGCGGCGGAGTACTGGCCAACGAAATTGCCCAAAAAGGGGTGAGCGTCGTCTCTCTCGAAGCTGGCGGGCGCTATCTGCCCGACGACTACATCAACGACGAATGGGAAAGCTTCGGCCAGCTTGCTTGGACTGATGCCCGCACCACCAGCGGCGATTGGCGCGTGGCCAAAGACTTCCCCGGCCTGCCAACCTGGATCGTCAAGGCGGTCGGCGGCTCGACCGTGCACTGGGCGGGCGCCAGCCTGCGCTTTCAGGACCACGAATGGAAGGCAGCGACCACCTATGGCGATGTTTCTGGCGCGAACCTTCTGGACTGGCCAATAGACAGCGAGGAAATGGCCCCCTGGTACGATTTGGCTGAGAAGAAACTGGGCGTGACCCGCACTAACGGTTGGCCGGGTCTGCCCGGCAATAATAACTTCAAGGTACTGGAACAGGGCGCTAGGGCGCTTGGCTACGAAGAGGTCTCGACGGGACGCATGGCGATCATGAGCCACGAGGACGGTGACCGACTCATGTGCCAGCAGACTGGTTTTTGTTTTCAAGGCTGCAAATGGGGCGCCAAGTGGTCATCAGCGTATACCGACATCGAACAGGGCGAAGCAACGGGCAACCTTGAGGTTCGTACCAGGTGCCACGCGTCGCGCGTCCTGCATGATAACAGCGGCAAAGTAACGGGCGTCGAATATTTCGATGAGAACGGCGAACTACAGATGCAGGCTGCGCGCGTGGTCTGCGTTGCGGGCAACTCGATCGAAAGCCCGCGTCTTCTGCTGAACTCGGCTTCGTCGATGTTCCCCGACGGCCTCGCCAACAGCTCTGGCCAGGTCGGGCGCAACTACATGCGTCACACCACCGGGTCGCTCTACGCCGTCTTCGAGCAGCCGGTTCACATGTATCGCGGCACCACCATGGCAGGCATTGTGCAGGACGAGGCGCGACACGATGCATCACGCGGTTTTGTCGGAGGGTACGAGCTGGAGACCCTCAGCCTCGGTCTGCCCTTTATGGCGGCCTTCCTGGACCCCGGCGGATGGGGTCGTGAATTCACCTCAGCGCTGGACGGCTATGAGAACATGGCTGGTCTGTGGATCGTGGGCGAGGACATGCCACAGGAAAGCAACCGGATCACGCTCAGCAGCGACGTCGAGGACCAGTTTGGGCTTCCCGCGCCGAATGTGCATTTCGACGACCATCCCAACGACATCGCGATGCGCAATCACGCCTATGCCCAGAGCGCGGCGATCTATGACGCGGTTGGCGCGGTGCGGACCTTCCCAACCCCGGCTTATCCGTCCACCCATAACCTCGGCACCAACCGGATGTCTGAGAACCCGGAGGATGGTGTGGTGAACAAGCATGGCCAGACCCATGACATTCCGAACCTCTTCGTTTCGGATGGTTCGCAGTTCACTACCTCGGCCGCGGAGAATCCGACCTTGACCATTGTGGCGCTCGCCATCCGTCAGGCCGAGTTCATCAGTGGTGCGATGTCTCGCGGCGAAATCTGATTGCTCCACTAATTCGGTTCGGCGTGCGAGTACGCCGAGCCGGATTTTATAATGTAAGCGTCGCATATGTGGATGTATTATGCTGCTTTTTTGTAGATAACAGATTGCGCATCTGACCAGTCCTGAGCCCAGGTTTTACTGAACAGGGAGGTTCTGAGTTGCAGGAGATCAACAGTGGATGGAGGTGCCATAAATGGCTTCTACGGTGTAGGGACTACTCCATCCGCAGGTGCACTTTCTGCGTTGTATGGACACGTCATGGTCCGTCAGGGCCGCATGAAATTTAGATTTTCGAACGCCAAACTTATGGCTCTTCTTGCCGCAGCGGGGACATTGCGTATCTTCATTACACAGAGCTGACTGATGACGGATCTTAAAACCCTGAAGAGACTGAAGCAGTTCTATCTGTTCTGAGTGTAAATACCCCAGATCTTTCAACTGACCGGGTTTGCAGACTACAGCGTCCCTGATAATCTCTGACTCAATCACCTGTTCGGTTTCTGCGTTATAGTGCTCAACCATAATCCGAATTGCCGTTTTCATTGATTATGACCTGATCTGAGAATTGTCGTATCGAATCATAACATAAAAACTCCACATATGCGACGCTTACTGTAGACAATCAGCTGCATGTCGCACAAGACCCAAAAAAGTTTGCGACAGAACCGGTCATTAGTGCATGGGATCTTCGCCCTTGCCGATGCGACCTTGGGCGATCCATTGCGCGGCCATGATCAGTGCGCCCGTGGCAAAATCCTTGCCGTGTGCATCGATCATTTCTTCGGCGATCTTCGCCAGAGATTGAAAGTAGACGTCCTTGCTTTGCTCTTCGGTGGTGAGTGTCTCGGTCATGGATCCCTCCCGTCGGGTCTATTTGAACATGGCTTTTGGGAAAGTCGCAATGGCAGCTTTTCCGTTGGCGGTGCCGATGGCCAGATGCGCGCCATCGGGCGACCATTCGAGCGCGGTGACCGGATCGCCCCCGCCCTCAAGCAGCATCATTTCCTCACGCTTGCCGATCTGGCACAACGTGACCAGCCCGTTGGCATAGCCCGCAGCGCAAAGGCGGCGCGCAGGATTGACTGCGATCGTCTCGACGATGGTCAGGCCGGGCTTGCCGGTCTCTACCGGGGTGCCCGCGTGATCACCGAAGGGCAGATCGGTCAATTGCCAGCCGGTCACACGAAATGCGCCCGAGGTTATCATCGTGCCCGACTTGCTGCAAAAGCCGACCGCTGTGACGGGGGCCGGAAAATCGACGATGTGGTCCGCCGCTCCGGCTTTGGTATCTACCAGAAGCACGGTCTTGTCAACGCATCCGCCGATCAGCCAGTGCCCGTTCGGGGACCATTCGAGCACGCTTGGCACACCCTCAGTGTCGATCCGCACAACGGTCGACAGATCGTCGGTCCGCAGGATCGTGACATGCCCCGGACCCCAGCAGGCTATCCGATCGGCGTTGGGGGACGGTACGGCAGAGCGTGTGTCATGATCCAGCGTCGTTACCGCAGCAGAGAGGCCGTCCTCAAGCGAAATGATCTCCAGCTCCCCCCCCCGTGCGACCACAATGCCCTGCCGGGATGGCAGAGTCGCAAGAGCGGTGATAGGCCTGCTGCCCGCCCTAGCCACGCGCAGGGTCTGTCCGCGGGCAGTGGCCCGCCAGACCTCTGCCCTATCCACATGTGCAAAGACGAAGCCCTGCTGCGCAACGCGGAACAGGCCCAGATCCGAAGCGACCTGCGGCTGTTCTGTCCGCACCGCCATCGGTAGCGTCTTGCCTCGCGGGCGTATGGTCATGCGCCCGGTATCTGCCTCGATGCGTATCCGCGTTTCGGGACTCTCCGCATCCTTCATCGGAAGGAAGGCCAAGGTACCATCTTCCAAGCTGACTGCGACGGATGAGCCGATAACGTTGAACCGGACGTTGCGGACGGGAGAGCTAAGCTCCCACGACCGGGCGATCAGGTCAAATAGCGACATAGTGGGCGGGGCATCGTGTTTGGTCATTTTTGCTGTCTTCCTGTGGCTGTTTTAAGTTCCCGGTCCAGCTGTGCCAGTTCAGCTTCAAGCATTTCGATACGGTCGCGGCAGGTCTCCAGCGCGGTTTCAACTGCCTCGCGCTCTGCTCCGGCGGGGGCAATATTAGCGCCATCTTCCTCGTCCTTCAGGTCGAGGATCATCATACCGCTTGCGATCTGGTTGAGCCGGAGATTTTCGCTATTGGCCTGCGAGATGGCCTGGATCACTACCAGCCGGGCCTCAAAGATGGCCTGGATATCGCGCGATTGACCTGTCATAATTTTGGCCGGATAGCTGCACGAAAGCCGGAACCGTAAACCCTGACCCAATGTTCGTCTCTGCCGATGCTCGCTTTTTTACCATCCTGCACTTCATTCTTAAAGACGCCAAAGGCTCTGACAGCCCCCCGTGCCAGAAGACGGTGGAGACCGCACTGGACAGCCGGGCGCCGCTGGACCTGCTGGCCGCGCGGGACTGTCTCAATGCATTGCCGGAGTACCTGCGTGACCGGATGCTGGCGCAGGTCCATGCCCGAATGACCTGTGACGTGTCGGCGGTCTCGGACTTCCTGCCCAATGTACACGATGTACCAGGGTCTCATTGAGGTCGAACCTTCCCTACGGGATCTTTGCGGATCGTTGACTGCCGCATCGGCCTCTCCCTTCCCATGAGCGTCAATTTGATGAGTAGCAGTCAGACTATCCAGCACACCCATGATGTGCAAAGAAATCCTTGCGGTTTTCGGCTCTTTTCCGCCTTGAAAGATGAATCTGTAAAGCATCGTTACACTCACCGGAAGGGAACGTAACACTCTGTTCCAGAATATTTTTCCGCATCGCAGGGTTTTTGAAAACTGCCGGGAAACGAAACAAATGGTTGATTCGCGCAGGTCCGTGGAAGCCTGACCGGGCAATCCGGAATTGCCAGGTTGTCTGAGTAGGTCGGGCTCTCCGTCCGTTCTGTAGGAATGGTACTCAAGCGAATTTTTTGTAGCCTTGTAAGTCCAGGAACATCCGTTGGAAGATGGTCCTGGTGTTGAAGAGGCCATAGC
>CANNAV010000084.1 GCA_947502585.1 uncultured Pseudovibrio sp. | reverse complement strand
TTAGTTGGAGCAATGCTGCTGGAGCAAAATGATGAATGGGCTGTGGCCAGGCGCTACATGACACTGGAAACACAAAAACCGATCTGCGAAGATCAAATCATGGCTCCGGAAATACTCGCGGCCATCTAACCGGTAAGTTCAAAACGCCGGAAAACAATTTACACCACTTCCGTGGATACTATCATGCCTTGCCTACAAAAGCCCTAATCAGCTATTCTTGGGCACTCAACAACATGTTGCACTAGCGAGTTGAATCCGCGATCCTCGGTAAGCCGCCTTTGGGTACAGAACACGAGAGTGAACATGTTTCGGTCTGATCACCAAAAGGCCACTACTAATATGCCGGCCTTCGCATGTGAGTCTTTGTCGGCCTCGTTAAACCAGGCCTGCGATTTTTTTAACGAGCTGGCGCGCGACTTCATCCTTACTCATTTTCGGCCAGTCTTCTACGCCGTTCCGTGTCACGAGATGGACGGTGTTGTTGTCACCGCCCATAACGTTATTCCCGGGGCTGACATCATTTGCTACAATCAGATCAGCACCTTTGCGCTCCAGCTTTCCGCGGGCATTAGTAATCAGATCGTTTGTTTCTGCTGCAAAACCGACAACCAGTTTCGGTCGTTTACCCTGCAAATGCCCCAGCGCTTTCAGAATGTCCGGATTTTCGACAAGATTCAGAGCTGGCGGCAATCCACTGCCGTCTTTCTTGATTTTCTTGTTGCTGTCGTGAGCAACGCGCCAGTCCGCAACTGCTGCAGCCATGATTGCGATGTCGGCTGGTAAGGCACATTCAACCGCGGCCAGCATGGCGCATGCAGATTTAATGCGGATTGTCTCAACGCCTTTCGGGTCTGAAAGAACTGTCGGGCCTGAGACAAGCGTCACTTGCGCCCCGGCCTTCGCGGCAGCTTCTGCAATGGCGTAGCCTTGCTTGCCGGAGGAACGGTTGGCGATGTAGCGAACCGGATCAATCGGCTCATGGGTCGGGCCTGCGGTGATAACAATACGCTTGCCCTTCAGGGGCTGTTCTTTTGGAGAAAGAAGATCTTCAATCGCGGTGATAATTTCCAGCGGCTCAGACATCCGGCCATAGCCTGCTTCGCCTTTTTCAGCCATTTCACCAGCATTAGGACCAACAAAATTAAGGCCATCTGCTTCCAACTGAGCGACGTTGCGCCGGGTTGCCGGGTGACTCCACATCCTGGAGTTCATAGCAGGAGCAACGAGCACGGGCTTATCATTGGCCAATAACACACAGGAGGCCAGATCATCGGCCAATCCATGCGCCATCCTGGCCATGATATTTGCGGTGGCAGGAGCGACGACGACGAGATCCGCCTCACGCGACAAGCGGATATGGCCCACATCGTGCTCGGCTTCTCTGTCAAACAGCTCAGTGAAAACTGTGTCACCCGTCAACGCACCAACAGCAAGCGGTGTAATGAACCGGGAACCACCATTGGTCAGAACTGCCCGAACTTTCGCACCTCGCTCCTGCAGGCGGCGGATCAGATCCAGCGATTTGTAGGCTGCTATCCCGCCTGTGATGATGAGGAGAATGCGCTTGTCTGAAAGCATTTTAAACCACCTTTTGCGCCAGCCTGATCACCATCAGGCCAGCCAACTCATTTCCTAAGGTATTTCTATCTGTTTTCACTCCGGATTTCATTAGTCTCCTGAAGACTTTTCCTCCCATTGGGTAAATCGTGGTAACAGTGCAGTACCTTCAGATCCTGAACTTTCCGGGTGGGGCCATACTTCTTTTTCGACCTCATTGAACTGCAACAGTTCGATCAGGTTTCTGCCTTTCAGAATAATTGCGGTCCAGACGCCGTTCGCCGGACTTTCAGGAGAAAAGATCAAGTTCTTTCCCTCAGGGGCTTCAGCAAGATCATAACCACCCAGGCGACATGAGGATATGTCCTGATTACCTTTAGGAGGGGGCTGTCCTCATCAAAGTTTATCCACTCACCCCAGGGCCTGTTGACATTCACTTTGAGGATTCCATTTTTCTGACTTTTCTGATTCAAAGTAGTAAAGGAGATTGCTGCTATGGATCGTGACTTATTAACGGATGAGATGTGGGCGCAGATTGAGCCGCTTTGTTGTGGCGAGCCTGGTGATGCCGGGCGAACCGGAAGGGATACGCGTCTGTTTTTGGAAGCAGTTTTGTGGATTGCCCGCACAGGAGCGCCCTGGCGTGACTTACCGGGCAGGTTTGGCCTTTGGAACAGTGTCTTCAAACGGTTTCGGCGCTGGGTAAAGAACGGTACTTTTGATAGTATATTCAATGTCCTGTCTGCCGCGGACCTGGATCTTGAATATGTCATGGTCGATGGTTCTATCGTTAAAGTCCACCGCCATGGACAATGCGCAAAAGGGGACTTATTCTCAGGCTATCGGCAAATCTCGCGGCGGCGTAACAACAAGGACACTGGCTCTTGTTGATGGTCTGGGCAATCTGGTGCGCTTTATCCTGATGCCGGGACAGAGCGGCGAAGTCACCAAAGTAAAACAGTTGCTTGAGGGAGTTCCTTGCCGTGCGCTTCTAGCCGACAAAGCCTATGATGCAGACTGGCTGCGTTCTTTTCTGGCCGAGCATGACATTGAGGTTGTGATTCCCGCACGCAGGGGCAGAAAACACCTGGCAACGCATGATGAAGACAAATACAAGTGGCGCCACCTTGTCGGGGACTGGTTCTGGAAGATAAAGAAATTCAGAGGCATAGCAACATGGACAGATAAAACAGACACAGGCTGCTGCAATGATATACATTGCAGCTTCTCTCCTGGCGCTTAGGTGAACGTCAACAGGCCCTAGTGTAACCTGACCTCTGGAAATTTATTTGAGGCTTGTGCTCAAAGGTGTTTTACCGGAAGCATGCTCCCGGTAAAACACGGCACCATCGTGCTATCCCTTGATGTTGGAAAAACTCATGGAGGAAGCAAATGGAACTGCGACACGATACGACGATTGAGGCTGTTTTGGAACAACTGATCGCAACTGGGGCGAGCGATACTGGGCGGATCGTTAGCCAGCTCTTCGAACTGGCGCTGTAGGTCGAACGCGAGCGGCATCTAAAGGCTGGTCACTACGAGCCCACGCCTGGACGGCAGAGTTATGCCAAAGGCTACAGGCGCAGACAGATCGATACCCCGGCCTGGACCGTTACCCTGCAAGTGCCCAAAACCGCCGGACATGAAGGCGAACCCTTTTACCCTCAATCCTTGAACGCTGCCTGGTCCCCAAAAGCCTGGTTTCCGCACGTAGTGCTTCAATACCCTGATGTCGGTTCCACTGTGTCCCGCTGCTGTCCCTCGTTTGCATGTTAGATTAAGGAGGTCTGAACGGCTAAAGCCTTCTGGCAAACCTTTGTGCGTAAGAGTAAGGCTCATGATGCACCTCCATTTTGGAGGTATGCTTCAACTGCTGAACTTACCAATGTGTTGCGTCAGGCTGTCTGAGCAATTGCAAATTCCAGAAATACGTCGAACGGGGTGGCAGCCCTTCGGCGAATTTTTTGTACGCACTCTCACCTTTGATCAAACAGAGAACAAAGTCTGTTTTGCGTACATACTGCGAACAATGTGCAGAATTTACATTTGTCGCTATTTTATAAATTGATGATTTTGATGGTGAAAATATGGCGCACCCGGCAGGATTCGAACCTGCGGCCTCTGCCTTCGGAGGGCAGCGCTCTATCCAACTGAGCTACGGGTGCCGATGCCGGGCGTAGGTGCCCTTGAGGTGTTGTAGTCTTTACCCGATCCTGGACCGCGCTGCAATGCGCCAGTTGCAACAACCCTCTAAAATGTGGAAAGGCGAGGGAAGAGCCTATCGTTCCCGCAAGATACCCAGTGGTGTCAGGTGGTTATCCCAGCTGATGCCTGCGGTCTGGCTTATGATCCCGGCCACGTTATCGTCGGTTCTACCAAAGCTGATGGCTCCGTTTCCGTCAGTAATCGCAAAGTTTTCATCGTCCAGTGGCGCTACACCGCAGCCATCAGCAACCTGGTGGAAGCCGATGAGGGACCTCTGCGCCACATCCCAATAGAGAATCTTGCCGCCACGCGGGCATGAGGCTGCAATCACGTCGCCGGAGTGGTTCATCTCCACGCTTCCAATATAGTTCTGCAGGCCTTTTGTGAGTTCCGGCGGCATTTCCAGTGTCGTTGCTGCCTTATTGAGCCCCAGATGCACCATCAGCGGCGGTGTTGCATCCTTCGCGCCCTGAAACTGTCCGCCAACCCACACATCACCATTGCCATCGAAGCTCATATGGCGCAGGGAAAGCTGATGCAAATCAGAACCTAAAGCCTGCCTGGCAAGCAGATCACCCGTGGCTGTGTCAATGAAAGCCACATTCGGCTTCATCGTGTCCAGATTGAGCTTCTTGCGCCCCATGTCAGGGTGAGTCTCAATCCCGCCATTGGCAACCACCAACAGTGCGCCGTCCGGGGACATCAGCGCATCATGCGGACCAACGCCGTAGCTCTCGAACTCGCCAATTCGTTTTGGCTGGTTACCGGAAACATCATAGACGCCGATCACACCACGCACATTTGCAAAGTCGTTTTCCGGCGCATAGGCGAGACGACCATCAGGGGAAAACACGCCATGGCCATAGAAGTGGCGGCCTTCAGGAGATGTGAAAACAACAGGCTCTCGCTCACCGGTCAGGTCTGCAAGCACTGCAAATGTCTCAGGGCGCCGCGCAAAGGAGAGTAATCGCATGCTGTTGCGATCAAAGGAAATAGCATGACCACGATCCGGCAACCGGGTCTGGTACAGCACTTCGCCGTCTTCGCTAAACACAGCAAGAGCATAACTGCCCGTTGCGCCACGTAAAGCACTGGCAAACAGCTGCAGGTCCTGCGCCTCAGCAAAAGGCAGGCCATTGGCGAAACTCAGGGAACTGCTGGCACTCAGCGCAACACCAGAAGCAGCAAGACCCGTTAGAAACTGCCGCCTGCTGAGAGCAAGGGGATTAGTCGCCATCAAGTGCATTAAACCCGCCTGCAAGGCCAACGTAGCCAGCAAGGTCTTCTGCCATAACAACCTTGATGCCATCGATAATGGTGATAAGATAACGCAGCTTCTCACGAACCTCTGGCTCTTTGCCTGTGTCCTGAAGTGGCGTTGGCAAACCGGCAAGAACACGATGTGCATTGGAGAACTCAAAGTTCAGCGAGCTTTCCACCCAGTCCTGCTCATCTTCCTGCGCCTTCGCATAGCCACCCGCATTCAAAGCGCCCTGCAAACCTGCAAGGCTGGCTGAAAGGTAGGTTACAGCATTGCCGCTGCGGGCAAACGGGGCCTTCTTTGGGTTGGCCTTCTTCTCGGTCTTGCCAAGCGCGACAAGCAGATACTGGTCTTTGTCGACAACCAGACCTGTGATGATGGCATTGAACACCATCTCCGCAGCCTCTTTGTGGGTATGCACCACGCCGCCGTCTTTGGTTGGCTCCAGCAGCACCCGGGAAAAGCCTTCAGGATCAGCCCATTCGGCTTCAAGCTCCAATCCGGCGCCGGCCAGATTGATGCTGATGCTCTCCGCATAATCGCAAAGGTAAACGGCGTCCGTGCCGGAACCAAGTGTCAAATTGCCATCAACGTCATAAGAGATGTGCTCAAGAGCGGTCAGACCTTGCAAGGCAACGCTTTTGACAGAAAGGGATGCGGGATCGCGCACTGTTGGATCCTGGCTGGCAACCACCTTGTTAATCTGGCGGCGAACCACACCACGGCTGTCTGGCAAAAAGGCGAGGCGCTGAGCAAGGTTGCCCTGCGCCATCGGCCCATAGCGTAAAAAGTCCACGCCAGCGAGTGCGGCAACGGATTTACTGAAGGCCTCGTTAAAGGCAGTCCTGCTCTCAGTCGTTGATCTGGTGCACAAATCACCAGTCCGCTTTTCAAGATTGCTTAGCACACTGACAAGCTGCCTCGTCGCCGGCCGGATATACTGCTCTGTACTGGTACGCGGGAACCTGGAATAGTCAGTGGAATCTGCCGCAAAGGAGGGAGCGGAGACAACTATTGCCGAGGCAATGAACAAACTGAAAGTGACCGCACACTTAAACCGCATCAAAGAGACTCCAGGAACCGGATCAGATCAGCTCGATCCTTAGCAGGCATTTCAACCACTCGGGTTCTGGCAGCTTGCGCTTCACCACCGTGCCACAGCACAGCTTCCAGCAAGCCACGCGCACGCCCATCGTGCAGGAAAAAACCATGATTATTGACAGTTTCTGTTAGCCCAATACCCCAAAGCGGAGGTGTTTTCCATTCAATTCCGCTGGCAGAACCTGTTGGGCGACCATCAGACAAGCCTTCGCCCATATCGTGCAACAGCAGATCGGTATACGGCCAGATGAGCTGGAACCGGTGCTCCGGATTTTCAGCAGTCCGGCTGGTGACGTATTTAGGTGTATGGCAGCTTGTGCAACCTGTCTCATAAAACACCTTTTTACCGGCAAGCACCTGGGCATCATTCTCATTGCGACGCACCGGCACCGCAAGGTTTTGAGAATAGAATGTTACCAGTTCCAGAACCGGGTCAGGAGCTTCTGAAACGCCAAGATGCTCCTGCTCACCGTCCGCCTGCTCAAAGCACACAGTCTGGGCTTCGGTACAGTCACCATAATTGCGCAGGTCATACGGTGTCGAAATGCCGATATCACCCGCAAATGCACTCGCAGATTGCGATTGCACGCTGGCTTTCAGGGCTTTCCAGCCAAAGCGGCCAATTTTCCTGGCGTCAGGATCAGCAGGGTTTACCCAACTCACGCGACCGGAAATGCCATCATTGTCAGCATCCTCAGGGTCAGCCTGAGAGGTGATATCGGTGTCTGCAATCGCTTCCAGCAGGCCAAGGCCAATCATTGGCGGCGCAACACGAGCAGAAATCAACACATGCTCCGACATTGGGCCATAGGCCGGATTTTCAATGGTGTAGGTCGGCTTACGCAAAGACGCGGTTTCACCTTCAGAAAGGTCAACTTTGATTTCTTCATAGGAGATCTTCATCTCACCTTCACCCGGCACGCCCGGCACACCAAAGTTCTGCAGCTGGCTACCATAGGTCGGCTCAGGAAGGAGAGGGACCTCGCCGCGTTCAAGCAGAGCGCGCTCTTCCGGCGTGGAAGGGGCTACAGAGAGGCGCATGAAGATGGAAACCGGACGCTCATCATCAACCGGCGGGCGACCACGACCTGCTTTTGGGTGACAGCTTTCGCAGGCACGGGCGTTAAACAACGGGCCAAGACCATCAGAGGCACGGGTAGAACTTGGGGCAGATACCCAGAACTTCTGGAACAGGCTTTCACCGAGGCGGAAATTCTGATGCTTGTCGAAAGGAAGGCTGGCGCTCGGGTAGGTAAAGACAGCGCGATTAAGAGGCTTCCGGGTCGTCGTTTTCCCCGCTTGCATCAATTCAAAATCTTCAGCTTTGGAGAAATCATTCGGCGCTTTCAAAACCCTGCTGACTTTCGCTTTATCCCCTTCGCTCAGGTCGGTTCGCTGATTCAGATCAACAGCAAACGCGGCGGGAATGAGGAGGCTGGCAAAAGCGGCGGTGGTGGCTATCACTCCTGCGCGGCGGCGAAGTGTGGCTGGAACCATTCCTGGCATGACGGGCCTGTATTCACATAGGCCTTCGCGAAAACGCCAAAACACGCAAGTGAACGCACATAACAACGCAAACCGAAGGCGAGGGGGATAAGTCCCGCACAGGATGTCTCATGCGGGACCGGATATCTTATTCAAATACTGCAGTAGGGTTGTCGAGGCTGTCGGAGCCTTCGAATGCAATATTTTCCAGCTCCAGCACCTGTACAGCACGCTGAATGGAAGAGGTCTGGTCAATCAGGCTATCGATAGCCGCCTGTACCACTGCATTACCATCTGTGTTTCCTTCGCCAATCATCTGATCGTAGGATTCAATGGTTTCTGCGCGTGTCTTTATGGCTGTGAAGGTGCCGAGGGACGCGTTCAGTTTGCCTTCCAGCTCAGTTGAAACAGCGGAATCTGCTTTTGTGAGCAAATCCTTAAGGGAAGCACCTTCAACTACACTACCATCAACGCGGGTGTACTTACCCTGGAATACGTTGTTGATGCCAACCACGTCATTGTAGTGAGACATGTGGGTGTTGTCGGAGAAGCAGTCATGCTCCTCTTCCGGGTCGTTCAGCATAAGGCCGAGCTTCATGCGCTCACCAGCCAGTTCGCCGTAAGACAGGGAACCCATACCGGTCAGGATTGTTGCGATGCCTGCAGCTTCGCCTTTTTCGGCAAGCTCTTTACGTGCTGCGCCGTCAACCTGCCATGCTGCCACCATCTCTTCCAGATCGGTGATAAGCAGCTTAGTTGCTGCCTGCAGGTACTCCACACGGCGATCACAATTGCCACCGGTGCAATTTGCAAGGTCAAAGTCAGAGGCAGGACGGTTGCCAGCACCTTTCCCCGTTCCGTTCAAATCCTGTCCCCACAGCAGAAACTCAATTGCGTGGTAGCCGGTGGCAACGTTTGCTTCCACTTCACCAGCTTCCTGAAGCTTTTCAGAAAGCAGAGCAGGGGTGATTACAGTTGCGTCGATTTCTTCACCGGCAACAATTACTTTGGTGTTGGCGATGATGTTTGCTGCGTAAAATGGGTTCTCTTCAGACTCATTGCCATAAGCACCATCAACGTAGTCAATCAGACCTTCGTCCAGCGGCCATGCGTTGACCTTGCCTTCCCAGTCATCAACCATAGCGTTACCGAAACGGTAAACTTCCGTCTGCTGGTATGGGTTACGAGCTGCAATCCAGGCGCGACGTGCGGCCCTCAGGTTTTCTTCGGTTGGCTCTGTGACAAGCGAGTCCACTGCACCCTGAAGGGTCATCGCAGTTGTCAGAGAGTCTTCGAATGCAGCCTGGGCAATATCGCCGTAGGTTGCAAGAACGTCAGAAGGAGTTGCAGCAACAGCAACCGTAGAAAGGCTGCCGAGTGCGACTGTACCGAGCAAAGCGCCACGGATAAAGCTCATTGTAGTCCCCTTAAATGTGCGATTAATTCGCCTCGCACTGCGAGTGGAAAATCCAGGCTCACGAATTCAGTTAACAATTTTGTCACGCTCCAAAGCGCGAGAAAACTGAGGTTATTTCATATTCCTGACTATTATTGTCAAGTTAAAAAACGTGCACTATCAGTAGTTTAGAGTTTTTCTAAGCGCCGTGTTAAGTGCAACTTATTGTCATTAAAAGGTTTTCAATGCTTTTGGAATTGCAAAACATTCGCATAAATAAATTGGAAATTACCTGAAAACAGGCGAATCCCTTGCTCAGTTGTTACCGTTTGTTTGGCATATCCTGACATCGCAGCACCTGTGCGCTTCTACGGAACCTTCTTCAGGTACATTGCATTAAATTGGCATCAATCAGCCAGTCTGTCTGCACCAACAACGATAAGAACAGGGTATGGCAGCTCGATGATTAAACAAGCCCGGTCAATTGATACTCCGGGGCTGGAAAGCAAACGCATACCGCTTATTGCTGGTTCACTATGCTTTTGTTTATCCGGGTGCAGTTGCACCACGCCTATTGTCGCTGGTATTGGTAACTTCTTTATTGGCCTCTCCGGCAATGCGGTGTTGGCAGATTATGAGATCGTCCCTTTCTTCCTGATTTAGCTGGAACTGACCGGCTCCTGCGCCATTTCTTTTGGGAGAGTTCCTGTGAGGCATTAGCGCCAATCTCAGGCAGTCTTGTGGTGCTCCTGGTGGTTTGAAATAC
Source organism: uncultured Pseudovibrio sp. (assembly GCA_947502585.1). Classification (GTDB taxonomy): domain Bacteria; phylum Pseudomonadota; class Alphaproteobacteria; order Rhizobiales; family Stappiaceae; genus Pseudovibrio. Next base: position 4,782 of record CANNAV010000084.1, on the reverse strand, counting down.
GCTTGTCAGTGGCGATATGTCCGGCACTATGGCGTTGCTTCTCAAAGCCGCTTTGCTCATAGCGGAGGCCAACATGAAAAATGAAATAATAATCACGTCGTCAGAGCGATCAGCCCTCGCAAGAATGCGACAAACAGAGCCATATTGGAAAATCGGCCTTCTTACCGCCACATCTATCGGTAATTTCTTCAGACTCAAAGGAAACTTCATAGCCGTCTCTTCCTCCTTGAACTTCATAAGAAGAACACAAGAGATCGGTAAGCAGATTTTCGTCCGGGCGATTAATAATTCGTCTGCAACGTTGTGTTACATTTCCATGAGCGTAGATGGAATTATCACGGATGATCCTGCACTGGCGCGTAACACCATGGAAGAATATAAAGAAATGAACCAGTTTGAGCGGTTATTACTTAATACTTCCGTCCTGTATAATCTGAGCTTGAACTGACACCTGGACCGTAAGAATCTAGTAAATGCCGTATCTTCTAGTAGTGTTTATGGGTGCGTTGCTGACTGCCCTCTCATTGACGAACTCTGCAACTTCCAGGCCGGCAGTATTGCTGCTGGGAGATCGCGAAACCGTCAACGCAATAATTGCCGAGGTTAATCTCCCAGACGACCGCCGCGGCCTCGTGCATGTTATTTTGGAAGATGCTCGCGTAAAAGCAGAGCGCCTGGATAGCCCAATGCTGTCGGTTTCTGCCAAAGCTGAGCCTCTAACAGAGCTTCCGGCGGAGAAATTTACACTTGAACAATTGGATGTAGAAACGCGCAGTGAACTTGTTGAAGTCCTCGATGAAGACCAGATGTCTGAGCTTCACCGCGCAATAGACGTGGTCTTGGCGAGCTCTGAGACCGTTAGAGTAGATTGATCTGAAATACCACGCCATCCATTTGAAGTAACAAACCTATTAGCGTCCGTAACAGCAGGGTCAGCCGCTCCTTCCACGGCACTCGTTCCAACCTTTTCAGTTGTTATTGCCGCAGTTGTTGCGACAGAGACGGCAGCGCCATATATGCGTTAACTTAAGAGGCAAGATGTTGATATTCTTGTATAATATCAGATAAATTCCCCCTTGCCTGCATCTGACCGGCGCGCTTCACTCCAGAGCCTGATGACATTCACTTTGAGGATTCCATTTTTCTGACTTTTCTGATTCAAAGTAGTAAAGGAAATTGCTGGTATGGATCGTGTCTTATTAACGGATGAGATGTGGGCGCAGATTGAGCCGCTTTGTTGTGGCAGGCTTGGTGATGCCGGACAAACCGGAAGGGATACGCGCCTGTTTTTGGAGGCTGTTTTGTTGATTGCCCGCACGCGACCTGCCGAGCCGATCTGGCCTTTGGAACAGTGTCTTCAAACAATTTCGGCGCTTGGTAAAGACGGTGTTTTGGCAATATATTCAATGTCCTACCCGCCTCATATCCGGATCTTGAATATGTCATGGCCGATAGTTCTGTCGTTAAAGTGCACCGCCATTGACAAGGCGCAAATGGGGGACTTATTCTCAGGCTATCGGCAAATCCCGCGGCGGCGTAACAACAAGGACACTGGCCCTTGTTGATGGCTTGGGCAATCTGGTGCGCTTTATCCTGATGCCGGGACAGAGCGGCGAAATCACCAAAGTAAAACAGTTGCTTGAGGGAGTTTCCTGCCGTGCGCTTCTGGCCGACAAAGCCTATGATGCAGACTGGCTGCGTTCTTTTCTGGCCGAGCATGACATTGAGGCTGTGATTCCCGCAGGCAGGGGCAGAAAACACCCGGCAACGCATGATGAAGACAAATACAAGTGGCGCCACCTTGTCGAGAACTGGTTCCAGAAGATAAAGGAATTCAGAGGCATAGCAACAAGGACAGATAAAACAGACACAGGCTATGCTGCAATGATATACATTGCAGCTTCTCTCCTGGCGCTCAGGTGAACGTCAACGAGCCCTAGTACCCCAGATAACTATGTTTGATGATCCGACCACTATAGGCATCAACAACCAACCGTGCCCGATTTTGCCCCTGCCAGCTGGCTTTTACAATATACACGTCACCCTTACGTCTTACCTTTTTGAAATTTCTGTAACCCCAGGCACGCAGGCGGCGTTTCACCTGCTTCTTATTCAAAGCACGGTGTTGTCCCTTTCCCCAATGATCGTTTTTCTTAGAATGCACCTGCGTAACCTGAACGCTTAGGTTTGGCCCATCATAGATGAACTTAGCACCTGCATTCGCCGGTGCCGCCGCACCGGAAACACCCAGAACTACAACAGCTGCTACGGCCAGTCCGGTTACTTTTTTCTTCAAAATATTCATCTGATTTCTCCTTGTCGGCAATAGTGTTTGCTTGAATAGAAGGAGAAACTAACAAGGCATGTATGTACGGGATCAGAAGCGTTTGTTCAGGTTCTGTTAATCTGGAAGTGTGCACTTAACTCCAGCAAAACACCTATTTTGAAAAGAAATCTTGAAATTTAATCGACCCATCCCCATCTCAGAATCACAGGCGCCACAGAGTGGGTCTGACATCGCTTAGAACCTTCGCCCAAAGTGGGAAGGCACTGTAAGCAAAGGAAAATTTCATCGTCCGTGCGTTTTGCGGCGAATGGTGAATGTTGCTCAGATGACCAATTGGTCACGCATAAGAGGACATATAAAATGCGTCATTTCGATCTTACCCCCCTCTACCGTTCCACTGTCGGTTTCGACCGTCTATTTTCTATGCTGGATTCCGGGGCAGAACAGCAGGGAACAGCATACCCTCCTTACAACATTGAGCGCACAGGTGAGAGCGCATACCGCATCTCCATGGCAGTCGCTGGTTTTAAGGAAGATGAACTGACAATAGAAGCTATAGAACATGTCTTGACTGTTTCCGGCGAGAAGCTGCCTGAAAGCGAAGAAAAAGAAGTTCTCTACCGGGGGATCGCCTCCCGCGCGTTTGAACGCCGCTTCCAGATCGCCGAGTATGTGAAAGTGATTGGCGCTGGTCTGGAGCATGGGTTGCTGCACATTGACCTGATCAGAGAGGTTCCTGAGGCAAAAAAACCTCGTAAGATCAACATCACATCAGCAGACAAGAATGAACATAAGCAAATTGAAGGCGAAACAGTAACTCACTGATGTGTATTCCTGAAAAGTGCCTATAGGTTCTCGGATAGGAATACACACCTAAACCCTGGGCCCTCGCGAGCAACCTTCCTTCCAAACTCCCCCTCGCGAGTGGCCACCCTTTTAAAATTCTGGAATTTTCTAATGCCTCTCGAAGCTTGATTGGCACGCCCGGCCAGTCAAGCGCACTCAACAGGTTCTTTTCCTCCGCAACCTCCCATGCGGTTCTGTTTGGCTGCCTCTCTCCCCAGTAAGGGTCGCACATAGTAAACGCCCCGCTTACCGCAGCGGGGCGTTTACTATGTGCGTTTCATCAAACAAAAAATGCTCTCTGTATCTGCTTCTGTTTTCTGGCATTACCGTGTTTCCCTGGGCCACTCAGCTACTTAAAAATGAGCAGGTGGTAAGTAACACGCAAAAAAGTGTATAAAGTGCAATCGCGATACAGACAGATTGACACGATTAACCGCGTAGATGCGTCAAAAACTCGTCTACCATCTCTGGCGTGGTCGCAAAACAAGTTACCAGACGAAGGAATACTTCATCTTCTGAGATGAAATCCGCTGGAACATCATAAAACTTCGCGCCAGCAGCTTCCAAACGTACAGCCTGTGCTTTGGTGAACACAGGAAACAGTTCATTGGCCTGCGGTTCGATTGGCAGACGCACGCCTTCAATATCGCGCATACCATTGGCAAGACGCATGCACATCGCATTTGCATGACGCGCTGATGCCAGCCAGCTGTCGTCCTTCAAATAACCTTCAAATTGCGCAGAAATAAAACGCGCCTTTGAGAAGACCTGTGCAGCCCGCTTACGCAAATATTCAAAGCCCTCGGACTCTTCAGGATTGAAGAACACAACAGCCTCTGCACACCAGCAGCCGTTCTTGGTACCACCGAATGACAGAATATCCACTCCGGACTTCCATGTCATTTCTGCAGGAGAAACATCCAATGATACCAGCGCATTGGCAAAACGTGCACCATCCATATGCAGCGGCACATTACGGGAATGGGCTACATCCGCCAGCGCCTGAATCTCATCAAGTTGGTAGGTGGTTCCAAGCTCAGTCACCTGAGAAATAGAAACCGCAGCAGGGCGACCATGCATCGGATTGTTATCTGGCACTTTGTCCATTGCGGTACGCAGCAAAGCAGGCGCAAGTTTGCCATGCTCTCCAGAAATCCCAATCAGCTTGTTCCCAGATGTAAAGAACTCAGGAGCATGGCACTCATCAACATTGATGTGCGCATATTCATGGCAGAAGACTGCCCCACCCGGCTTTGCATAGGTTGCAAGCGCCAAGGAGTTGGCTGCTGTTCCTGTAGAAACCAGAAACACGGCAACTTCTTTCTCAAAAAGATCATTGAACTGCTGCTCAATCGAGCGGCTCAATGGATCAACTCCATAAGCGGTGGCAAAGCCGCCCGTATGGTTCGCAAGTGCAGTCATAACTGCACTCGTCGCACCTGCCCAGTTGTCACTCGCAAAAATCATAGGGTTTGAATAACAAGAAACCGAGGGAACTCAAGCCATTTATTGACCGGAAGGGCAAAATCCCAACAGAAACCCCACAAGAGGAAACACTTTCTCCAATACATCACAGGGTGATTCAATGAAAGTGCGGGCTGTTTTCGTTTGTCAGGAATGATATAGCTGTATTCCGATTGTCCTGTACC
>CANNAV010000083.1 GCA_947502585.1 uncultured Pseudovibrio sp. | reverse complement strand
AAATCCTGATGATTGTTCAATACTTCAATAGGTAATCACAAGTAACACCAAAAGGAAACAAATAAACACGAGTCAATAATTGGGAAGGTTGGTATTATTCCTGTCCGTAAAGATGAAGTTGTGAGCCGTGCTCTTTGAGCCAGCACTGGGCTTGTTTTGTATGGGGCGCCAGCTGTTCGCAGACACGCCAGAACTCCGGTGAGTGATCCAGTTTCACCAGGTGGGCAACTTCGTGGGCCGCAACGTACTCCAAAATGTCTGGCGGTGCCATTGCAAGGCGCCAGGAGAATGACAGTTTTCCGTCATGCGAGCACGAACCCCAACGGCTCCTGGTGTCCCGCAAAGTGATGCTGTGAAAGTTCCGCCCTACCTGTTTGGTGAAGTGCAGTACGTGCACCTCAAGATCATCCTTGGCTAATTTGCACAGAAAGTCTTTGGTTTTACGGTGAAAGCTCTGGATTTCTCCGGGGAACAACAGCAGCGGTTCATTGGTCTTTTCGTCAAAGTCAACCTTCGCGAGCCCCCGCAATTTGCAAGAAGAACGCAAAGTGTGCAAAACACCCCTGACCGGGATGCGGGCACCCTCTTCAAATTTGGTTGTATCAGGACGAGAATCCAGTTTTTGCTTCAGCCAGTTGACTTGCCGATTGGCGAAATCCTGGGCTGTTTTCAGATTGCCGCGTGCAGGAACAGTGATGACAGGTGTTGGGTCATCAGGAGGAATTCTAAGTATATAGCGTTTTGCTCTGGAGTTACGCTTCAGGCGGATTTGCAAAGGCCTGTGACCCAGATCCACCTCAATAAACTCTGGCAAAACCTTTGTCGCGAAGAACCCCATATTACCTCGAAAATTGCACTGGCGCTCTCGTTATTGCAGAAAAAGGGGTGATTTGAAAGTCGCCCAGTGCGAATTACTTCAGAGAGTGCGTTGCCTTGCGAGTAAGCCTCACCGCACAAAGGGTGCCCTGAGAAAACAGAGCACCAGATGCTATTTATGAATCTTCAGGGATCACTAGATTGCTTCACCAGCAGATGGCTCGCCAGAACGGTTATGGCGGTTTCTCATGAAGCGGTCGAATTCTTCCTGATCTTTAGCCCGGCGCAGATCGTTCATGTAATCATCGAATTCCTGGCGCATGCTATCAATCTTTCTGCGCTCCTCTTCCAGGCGGGCCAGCTCTTTTTCACGGTAGTCGTCAAAAGCAGCATTACCGCTGCGGGACGCGTTTTGCATATTGTCCATCGTGTTTTTAAAGCTGCTACGTTTCCACTGACATTTAGCTTCACGCTTCCAGCCGTTAAAGTTGTCACCCCATAATATATAGGCAAGAATCGCAAGGCCAAGAGGCCAAAAAACTACGAAACCAAGAACCATAAGTGCAATACTTAGAGGATTCCATGAAGGTTTTATTGTATTTACATTCATTAAATTGACCCCTTTCTCAAATCAACAAGCTAGAGATGGGATTAATTTATTTTACTTTCAAGTGACATAATGACATTTTATTAGATGATGGGTTATCTGTACTTACATTCAATTAGAATGCCCTGATTCATTGAGGCGGCGTGCCTGCTCGACCCAGTTGTCCCGAACCATGCGCCCGCGAATACCCAAAAGATCATCCAGCGCTACTGCCTGATTTTCTGTCAGATTTGCAATTTGCCAGTAATGAAAGATACCTGCGCTCTTCAAAGTCCGCTCTAGTTTAGGTCCGACTCCGCTAATCAGCTGCAGATCATCTGTAGCGCCTATGGGTTCAGTGAGCAGGATTTCACTTAGTGGATCGCGGGTAATTTTCTCGGAAGTATTATCGCCCCGGGATTTTTTTGCTGTGCGTTCGGTACCCAGCGCCGCACGCACGTTTCCTGGATTGTCCTGAATGAACTGAACAATACGCGGTGCGATTTCAGATCTGTACTTTGACCCGTTGAACACGCCGTAATGGCCAACACCTGGCTGGGTGTAGTGCATTCTGCGGCCGGACGGGATGTTTGTAGCCAGCTTTTGAGCAGCTTGCGTTTGCCCGACGCCGGAAATGTCGTCGTTTTCGCCTTCAACCGTAAACAGCGCCGTGCCTGAGATGCATTTGGGATCAACCAGTCTGCCGCGATGCATCATTTTACCTTTTGGCAGCGAATGCTCAATGAAGACGGTTTCGACTGTTTGCAGATAGAACTCAGAAGTCATATCCATAACAGCGAGATATTCATCATAGAAGTCACGGTGCTTTTCAGCGCTGTCGCCGTCACCTTCAATCAAATGTTGAAAAAATTTGCGGTGTGCTACCATATGACGATCCAGATTCATGCTCATAAAGCCGGAAAGCTGCAGGAAGCCCGGATAAACCTGGCGAGTAAAGCCTTTGTGCGGGAAGGGAACGTCCATAATGACATTACGCCTGAACCAGCCGATGCCTTTTTCGACTGCCAGATTATTTACCGCTGTCGGTGCTTCGCGCGTGTCGATCGGCCCTCCCATCAGCGTCATGGTTGCCGGAGCGCACTTGTCTCCATTCTCTTCCATCAGGGCAACTGCGGCGTAAACAGGCACTGATGGTTGGCAGACTGCCAATACGTGCGTGTTTGGCCCGAGATGATGCAGCATTTCGGTGATGTAATCGATGTAGTCATCCAGATCAAAGCTGCCGTCAGTGACAGGTACCTGGCGAGCGTCTTCCCAGTCTGTAATGTAAACATCCAAATCTGGCAGTAAAGCTTCAACCGTGCCGCGCAGCAGAGTCGCATAGTGGCCAGACATGGGTGACACGATCAGAATTTTTGGATCGTGTTTTCTGCTCTGGGGTAAATCACGTTTGAAGTGGAGCAGGCCGCAAAATGGCCTGGACCAGATGATTTCTTCCGTGATGCCGGCTTCTTTTCCATCCACGACAGTGCTGTCGAGCCCAAACACAGGCTTGCCATAGCGGCGCGTGACACGCTCAAGCATCTCACAGGATGCAGCAACCGTACGGCCCACCTGAGTGTGTGACATTGGATTAAGTGGATTTTTAAAAAACAATCGCGTCATATCCGCTGCTGCCCGGACAGGCGAGATCGCTGCATGGTTCATTTCATACAAATGGTAGAACAGCACAGTATGTTCCCTTCCCAGACGTTTGCTTCAGCCAACTCTCGTTCATGTAATTTTTTATTTTTGCAGCACGATTGCGCTTTAGTCCGAAGTGCTGCACCGCAAAAGTATAATCAGCTCTTTACCTTTTCAGCAAGATAGTCTCATGGAGAAAAACCAATCAACTTTAACTTTAATTCAAGATCAATAGGTTTTTCCATCACTGTGGTACATGCCAGTGTAGTCAATTATGCTGCATTGCACAATATGTAAATTAATACACCCAATCGAATCGAGTAATTCGACTTCGGTTATTTCACTAAGTTGAAATTACAAGTGAATTTTATTGGGGGATACTAGTAGGAAGCCAGCTCAGCAATTACGGCATCCAATAAGGGAAAGCCGGCTTGCGTTGCACGCAGGCGAGTGTTGCTTACCCACTCGACCATGCCATTTTCCTGCAGATGCAACAGTCTTTGCGGATTGAAATGACGACCAGAGAGCTGTTCATAACGTGGTACGTTGATGCCTTCATGCAGTCGCATACCCATCAACAAGTACTCGTCACCCTGCTCATCATGACTAAGTATATCTTCAGAAACAGAGCCATGGCCCCGACTTTCAACCAGACCAAGCCATGTTTCCGGATGTTTTTCAGTCGAGGTTGCCAGCCTGGTACCATCTTCCAGTGTCAATCGGCCATGCGCACCCGGACCAACACCAACGTAATCACCGTAGCGCCAGTAAATTAGGTTGTGCTGGCACCGAGCATCAGGCGCAGCATGGTTTGAGACCTCATAGGCAGGCAAACCGCGTGCTGCAGTGACTTCCCGCGTGAGTTCAAACATGTCTGCGGCAAGATCAGGATCCAGCATCTTAAACTTTCCAGCCGCATACAAGCGCTGGAACATGGTGCCGCTTTCGATGGTGAGCTGGTACATGGAGAGGTGATCCGCGGCCAGATCGATAGCACGGCTGAGTTCCTGCTCCCATGCGCTCAAGGTCTGGTCTGGCCGGGCGTAGATGAGATCAAACGAGATACTGGGGAATGTTTTTCGGGCAACTTCAACGGCTTGAATCGCTTCCGAAACAGAATGCTGACGACCAAGGATCTTCAGCTCCTTATCATCCAGCGCCTGAATACCGACGGACAGGCGATTTACACCCGCAGATCTGTAGCCTGCAAAACGCGTTGCTTCCACGCTGGTTGGGTTGGCTTCCATGGAAATTTCAGCGGAGGAAGGCAAATGCCAGAGGCGAGCAACTTCATTGAGGATTGTCTCAACGGTTTTCGGCTCCATCAGGGATGGCGTACCACCGCCAAAGAAGATGGAGTCGACCGAGCGGGCCGGCACCATTTCTGCATAACGTTCAAGCTCTGTTGCCAGAGCTTTTGCGTAGTGTTCCTGCGAAACCGGCTGGTGGCGCACGTGGGAATTAAAATCACAATATGGGCATTTTGCCAGGCAAAACGGCCAATGCACGTAAACCCCAAAACCGCCAACCGAAGACACAGTCATTCATTTTCCCTTGCGTTTGCCGAAAACTTTTTTTGTACGATTTTTCGTCCGAAAACCGGAAGCCACTTTTCGGAAACGCGCATTATGCCGGCAAGCACTCTTTCTGAAATTTAACAAAGGCACGGGCGCGATGAGAGAGCGCTTCACCATCCTTTGTTGTGTGTTTTTCTTGCTTTTCCATCTCACCGAAGGTTCTGTCGAAACCTTCCGGAACGAACATTGGATCGTAGCCAAAGCCTTTCGGACCACGCGGGGGCCAAACCAGTTCGCCATGTATCTCACCGCGGTAAAACTGAGTGTGCCCATCCGGCCATGCCATACACAGCACCGCAACGAAGCAGGCGGTCCGGTCGGTTGCGTTGGTTTGTCTCAGCTTGTCCTGCACAGCTTGCATGGCAACGGCAAAGTCTTTGCCCGGCCCGGCCCATCGTGCGGAGTAGATGCCCGGATCGCCCTTCAGACCGTTTACACAAAACCCGCTGTCATCTGCAAGTGCTGGCAGGCCAGTCGCCATTGCCGCAGTACGGGCTTTGATAGCAGCGTTTGCTTCAAACGTGTCGCCATCTTCCACCGGCTCTGGCAGGTCCAGATCACCGGCAGAGAGAACTTCAAAACCATGCGGAGCAAGCATGTCCTGAATTTCACAAAGCTTTCCTTTGTTGTGGCTGGCAAGCACGAGCTTGCCGGGTTTCAGGCGGCGGCTTTCTGTTGCTTTTGACTGCATCAGAGCACCGTCAGCTTCTGTAGCTCAACCAGTTTGGAAATGGACTGTTTTGCAAGCCCCAGGAGTTGACCCAGTTCTTCTTCAGAAAATGGCTCGCCTTCAGCAGTACCCTGAATCTCGACGATACCGCCTTTGCCAGTCATGACGAAGTTTGCATCGGTGTCAGCGGAGGAATCTTCGATATAATCCAGATCTGCAACAGGAGTACCTTCGTAGATACCGCAGGAGATAGCTGCGATGTGGTCTTTTAAAACCTTATCTGTTTTGACCATGTCGCGCGCTTCCATCCACTTCAGACAGTCGTGCAGAGCAACCCAGGCACCGGTGATGGATGCTGTACGGGTGCCGCCGTCTGCCTGAATAACATCGCAATCAACAGTGATCTGACGTTCGCCTAGTGCACCCAGATCAACAACTGCACGCAGAGAGCGGCCAATGAGGCGCTGAATTTCCTGAGTACGGCCAGACTGTTTACCTGCAGAGGATTCACGGCGCATACGGTCGTGGGTTGCACGTGGCAGCATTCCGTATTCAGCCGTAACCCAGCCACGGTTCTGGCCACGGAGCCACGGCGGAACACGCTCTTCCAGGCTAGCCGTACACACAACATGGGTATCGCCGAATTTGATAAGGCAGGAGCCTTCGGCATGTTTGGCAACGCCGCGCTCCAGGCTGACTGGACGCATTTCTTCAGGTGTACGTTTAGATGGACGGTTCAAGGCAAGCCCCCTCGGGTTGTTTATTAGCTGCAAATTCACAAATGGTATTGCGGATCTTTTAGCTGCGGTTTGCCCTAAGCGCAAAGGCTGGTTTTGGTTTGAGAGGTGATTTTCTGCGAAAATTGAGTTTTGGCAGTTCAATTTTACTGTGCTAGGGATTGAACACAGGCTTTGGCCAACCTTGCTGTTGATGTGGAGTACCGATACCGTGACGAACGTTCCTCCTTCTGTCCCTCTCGAGGATCTTGATGAGCGTTCCCGTCAGGTCTTCCGACGCATCGTTGAGAATTACCTTGATACCGGAGAACCGTTGGGGTCTCGCAACCTGGCACGCGGCCTTACCCACCCTCTGTCACCCGCGTCTATTCGCAACGTAATGGCAGATTTGGAGCACCACGGGCTGCTCTACTCTCCGCACATCAGTGCCGGGCGCTTGCCAACACAGTCCGGTCTTCGTTTGTTCGTGGACGGGTTTCTGGAAGTTGGTGACCTAACCAAAGAGGAACGTGATCAGATTGCCGTTCAGGTGAAGGCTAAAGGTGGCGATAAGACGCCAGAGCAGGTCCTTACAGAAGCCAGCCAGATGCTGTCTGGCCTGAGCCGTGGGGCAGGGGTTGTTCTTTCCAATAAGACAGACACCACACTTCGCCATATCGAGTTTGTTCAGATTGAGCCGCTTAAAGCGCTTGTCGTGCTCGTGAGTGAGGATGGGTCCGTTGAAAACCGAGTTGTTGACCTGCCCGCAGGTTTGCCACCGTCTGCGCTGACGGAAGCCTCAAACTATCTTAACTCCATCATCAGACACCGCACGCTTGCTGACGCACAATCCGAGCTTGTTCGGCAGCGAAACGAATTTCAGGCCGAGTTGGATACACTGACATCCAAGGTGGTGGAAGCAGGTGTTGCTATTTGGGGGGGAGACAAAAACGATCCAGGTACACTGATTGTGCGTGGTCGCTCTAATCTGCTGGAAAATGTGGGCGCGAAGGAAGATCTTGAGCGCATTCGACTGTTGTTTGATGACCTGGAGAACAAGAGCGAGCTAATCCGCCTACTTGATCTCGCAAAAGGCGGCGAGGGCGTACGTATTTTTATCGGGTCAGAAAACAAGCTGTTCTCGCTTTCCGGTTCATCCTTGATCGTTTCCCCATACCGCGATAAAGAACAGCGCGTTGTGGGCGTTCTTGGTGTTATCGGGCCGACCCGCCTCAATTATGCGCGTGTCATTCCCATGGTGGATTACACAGCCCGACTGGTAAGCCACATGCTCGGCTAAACTACTGGAGCTCCATTTGCTTTCCCTTACAGCATCTGAACTGGAACGTTATGCCCGTCACATCGTCCTACGAGATGTAGGTGGCCCCGGGCAGCAGAAACTTAAAGCTGCACGCGTTCTTGTGATCGGTGCCGGGGGACTTGGTGCCCCGGTTCTGCAATACTTGGCTGCTGCTGGCGTGGGTACAATCGGCATTGTTGATGATGACGTCGTTTCACTGTCTAACCTTCAGCGTCAGATCATTCATGCCACCGAAAAACTTGGCGAGCCAAAGGTTGCCAGCGCAGCAGAAGCGATTGCCCGGCTGAACCCGAATGTGCGGGTTGTTCCGCATCCGACACGCATTAGCGGGCAGAATGCGATGGCGTTGATCAACGATTACCATATCGTGGTTGATGGTTCCGATAACTTTGCAACCCGTTACCTCGTTTCCGATGCGTGTTTTTATGCAGGGCGTCCCTTGGTTACCGCCGCTGTGGGCCAGTTTGACGGCTCTGTTACGCTACTGAAACCATTTGTCCTGGATGATGAAGGTAACCACATTTACCCAACTTATCGCTGCCTGTTTCCTAAGCGCCCTGAGCCTGGTTCCCTCCCAACCTGCACAGAGGAAGGTGTACTGGGTGCATTAACAGGCGTGGTTGGCACACTACAGGCGCTTGAGGTGATTAAGGAAATCGTTGGATTTGGTGAAGGTCTCGTTGGGCGCATGTTGCTGGCAGATACGCTGGGTATGCATTTCGAGACTATCAGGTATAAGCGCTCTGCAAAGAACCCGCTCAACGGCTGCAATCCAAAAACATGGAGCGAAATGCTGGAAGCTGAACATGGCTGATCCGGCACAGTCGTATCCCGGATAAGAAAACGGCACAGAATTGATTCCACACGTCTCCCCGACTGAGGCCTGGTCTCATTCAGGCAAATCTGTCCCATCAGGTTTACCGGATGCCCTGGACTCACAACGCACTTACGAGAGGTTCAGAACGTGTTGCGTTCATTCGTATGTACGCCTCACGCTCTGACATCATTATTTTGAGCGAATTCTTATTGCTTGATTGAACTCATTCAAACAGAACGCTCTCTAGAATGTTTTCGCTAGGGTAAGCTTAAAGGATCGGCCTTTGCCTTCGGTTTCACTCAGATGGGCTGTATATTTCTGATCGAAGATATTGGTCACGCCTGCGCGCACTTCTGTACCTGTAAGGAAACCATCTTCAGGTTTCCATGACAAACGCGCACTGTGCAGCGCATGACCTGGTGACGCTTCATCGGCATCATTCACACGGTCTTGCTCTGCGTATAGATCAGAGCGCCAGGAAACATCCAGGTTTAAGTCGACGAACCTGTATCCAAATGAGAGGAATAGATTATCCGCCGCTACGCTATCCAAATACTCATTTTCTGAGAGATTGTCTCCGCGAGTTACAGCGGCACCCAGGTTTCCATACCAGCTATCAGAGGAATAACCTGCTTCTAATTCAATACCTCTGATCTGCGCTTCATCAATTGCAGTTGTGATGGTCTTGTGTGTTCTATGATCATAATTGGAGTAGAGGTAATTGTCGATTTTATTGTAGAAGCCCGTTAGTTTGAAACGAAGGCTGTCATTTTTCAACAAAACCTCATTGAACTTAAAGCCCAGGCCAGCTTCAAAATTGTCAGATTTTTCTTTTCCAAGGTCGCTGAACCCGTCACCAGAGAACACTTCATCCAAAACTGGCATGCGTTCGGTATGAGCAACAGAGCCAAATACATTCATCCAGTCTGTCAGCTCATAAATTGCTGCCAGTTTTGGCGAATAGGCCGTTTCATCCAGATCCTTGCGAAGAGCTACGCCATTCCCTGGTTTCAGGCGAGAATAATCAACACGCATTCCTGGGATGAGTGTAAGGCGATCATTCACTACAAACTCCGCCTGCCCGAACACGCCAAGGGTGTGCGTTTCGCCTTCCGGATGAGTTGAAGAGCCTGGTGTTGTGCTCCCATCCGGCTTCAAAAGCGGATTGAGGCGCTCCTGATACACCCCTTCTACTCCGTAGGTGAAATAGGCTTCTATACCTTCGGTGAACTGAAACTCCGATCTGTTTTCCAGCTTCGCCTGCCAGTTGTTGTAGACATACTCCGCTTCTGTTCCAAAAGGAGCGCTGGGACCTACGCGCAACGTAATATCCTCCAGATCACGCATGGTCTGACTCCAGGACACCTGGGCTTTTACATCCAGAAAATCATTACCGGAAAAGGCATTTTCGTAGGTAAGTGAGGCCTGCTGCTCGCTTGTGGTCTGGTCTGCATAGCCAAACATAGGATCAAAAGTAATCTGGTCATACAGACCATTCCCGGACTTATTGACGTTAAGATAACTTGCGGTGAGGGATTGATCGTTATCAGCACCGAAGCTGTATTTCAGCTTTGCGAGGCCAGAAAGGTCCGTCATGCGGGAGTTGCCGAGGTCTGTGCCATCTGCGCCATCATAGTCGCCATCACGGCCGTAGTTCAGATTGACCAACAGCTCCAGATTCTCCAATGGACGAGCGGCAGCTGTGAAAGTGCTGCGTGCGCCGTTACCGTTGGAATCCCACATGGCTTTGGTGCGGACGGCCAGTTTATCATCTCCCTTCAGGAAGTCACTGGCGTCTTTCGTACGCACACTGACCACACCGCCGAGCGCACCTGCGCTAAACAGGGTTGATGCTGCCGGACCGCGCAGAACCTCAACCTCCTTGAACAACTCAGAATCAAAGAAGAAAGAGCCAGCGCGATACATCTCAAAGTAGGATGTGACCCCATCCACCTGAATAATATTGCGATTCTCACCGGAGCCGAGTGCAGAGCCAATGCCGCGAATGTTAATGGACTGTCCCAGCGCATTGTCTGAATTGATGATGGAGATCCCCGGTACTGCATCAAGGATCTCACCCAGCGTGTTGGCTTGTGTTGCTTCAATCTGCTCCTGAGAGATTGAGGTCACGGCCTGCGGTGTATCAATCGCCACCTTCTCTTTACCCGCTGAAACAATGATTTCGTCCAACATGGTCGCAGGGCTATTGGCTGCAAGAGGCTGGGTAGCCTCCTGTGCCGATGCAGCTACAGAAATCAGGACGAACGAAAGGGTTGTACTGGCCAGGAGGGCAGCACGGGAGTAGCGCGAAATAGACATGGTCGCCTCAGAATGAATTTTATGTAAGTGGCTGGCTGAGACGCTGCTTTAGCTGGCCTGTGTTTGCTATATGCAAACCTTGTTTCCATCAGTGTTTTATAAATATGAAGATAATAGTCAAGTATTAAATAGGGACTTTTCCCTGGTTGGGGATTGAGCAAGTTTATAAGAAAAGCCTCCCTTGCCGGTCTCCGGACAGGAAGGAGGCTCAATAACACCGGTATTTCTGCTCCTTAATCCGTTTCGTCGTGCCCACAGGTGCCGATGATCCAGCACACTGCCGCGCCTATGAGCGCTCCCGCTATTGGTGCCAGCCAGAACAACCAAAGCTGATCTAATGCCCAGCCTCCGCTAACGACGGCTGTTGCCGTGGAGCGAGCCGGGTTTAAAGATGCGCCGGAGATGGGGATTGCGATGATGTGCATGCACGTCAGCATGAGACCGATGGCAAGCGGAGCGAGTGCTGGCGGGGCCTTTTTGGAGGTCGCGCCAATAATCACGATCAGGAAAAGTGCCGTAACAGTAATTTCAGTAATAGCGACGGCAATTTCGGAAAAACCACCGTTGGAGTGCTCTCCATAGCCGTTTGAGGCAAAGCCCGGAGGGTTGCCCGGGCCATGAGCAAGAATTACCCAAAATACAAAAGCTGCAGCTGTTCCACCAATCAACTGTGCAATGATGTAGGGGACTACATCTGAGGTTGGGAACCGTTTTGCAGCCCAGAGGCCGATGGTCACTGACGGATTGAAATGAGCCCCTGAAACATTGCCAAACGCGTAAGCCATACAGACAACTGAAAGACCGACCGCAAAGGCAACGCCCAACAGGCCAGCTCCGCCATACCACTCAACCGGTGCGTAGGACACCAATGCCCCTCCGCAAACAGCGGAGACCAGTGCAAAGGTTCCGATAAACTCTGCTCCCAACTTCCTCAACATGACACTTCTCCTTATGCTGATTTGATAGAGTTATCACAGCAAGATTTCCAACTTACGCCGAGGTCAATCCGAAATCTAACAATTGCCTTAAGCATGCATTGCTTGATCGTTAGGGGGTACCAATATGGATTGGGGACAGAATATCTCTTGCCTTCATGCGGTTAGAAGTGCAGCACAACCTGTTTAAGGTCGGCATCTTTAGTCGGCTCTGTGATTTTGTGTGTGCTGAATATGCCGCGGGTGCCAAAGACTGTGAAGCTGGAGAAGAGCCGGAAGGCTGAGTTTGCAACGGCTGCACTTAAGCTTGCTACGAAAGTAAAGAGACTGGTGTTCCATGCGTATTAGTCCAGTTCACCAATGTGAGCAGTGATGGAGGGGAGCATGGTTGCAAAGATGTTAAGTGTTCATAGCATGCAATGCGGTCCCACCTGACAAGATCAATGAGGCAATAGCTTGTTTTCCAGCGAACAACTCACCCCAACTGTTTTTGGGCTTTACGACCGATTCCTGCATTTAAATTCCTATCACAAACTTTCCAGCAACATATTTCATAGGTTTCTTTGCAGAGGGCTATTCCCGCCTGCATTGGTCAATTCATCTAAGCCACACAGAAAGCAGTTGAACTCCCCATCCCCGTGTAAGTTGAAGTTCGCGTCCGGACCGGTGATGGCAACGTTTACGCTCGGTTTCAGGTCAACGCGAAGGAGTGGCCCATTGGACTGACTGAACGATACGGTGACTGTTGCGACTCGCAAGAGGAGCTGCCGCACACCCAAAACGAAGTTTTGAAGCGCAATCATTATGTTGTTTCAGGCATTGCTGCAGCGTAAATGAATCCGGCTCACCGTTCGAGACTATTCTAAATTGCTAACGCAATTATTTTGCTCTTTTCTGCTGAAAATAGGAAAAATACCGCGACAAAACAGGCTGGACTTACAGAAGAAAACCCTTACCCTGCGGAATAACAGGGGGGATTATGCACTAGAAATGCATCTGATCTGTCAAAAAAATGCCATATTTGGGGAGACTGTCTTGAAGCGATTATTATCTGTATTGCCCGCACTCTCACTAGCCCTGATACCGATGAGCGCGGCACAGGCTGACGCAGCGAAGAAGGTGAGCGTTGAGGATGCGAGAGCGTTTATTGAAACCTCTGAAAAAGCCATTCAGGAAATCGGCGAGGAATCTGGTCGCGTTGCCTGGGTGAATGCAAATTTCATCACCTACGACACCAACTGGCTGAATGCACTGATGTCGGAGCGGACGACGAAGCTATATGTTTCATTAGCCAACCAGACCAAACAGTATGACGGACTTGAGCTTCCTGCAGATCTTGCACGAAAAATGAAACTTCTGAAGCTGAGCCTGACTCTGCCAGCCCCTGAGAATGACCCTGCCAGGATCAAGAAGCTGGCACAGATCACCACCGAGATGGAAACCATTTACGGCACGGGCAAGTATGAAGTTGATGGTGAGGCGCTGTCACTTTCCAAGCTCAGCCGCATCATGGCGACCAGTCGTGATTACGATAAGCTGCTGGAAGTCTGGAAAGGCTGGCGCACTGTGTCTCCGCCTATGAAGGGCATGTATACGGAGATGGTCGGTATCGCGAACCTGGGTTCCAGGGAGCTGGGCTTTAAAGACACCGGTTCCATGTGGCGCTCTAAATACGACATGGATCCGGATGATTTCCGCCAGGATGTTGATCGTCTGTGGAGTGAGGTGAAACCGCTTTATGACAGTTTGCACTGTTATGTGCGCGGTAAGCTGGTGGATAATTACGGTGCTGATAAAGTGCCTGCTGACGGGCCAATTCCTGCGCATTTGCTAGGCAATATGTGGGCGCAGTCCTGGGGCAATATCTATCCGCTTGTTGCTGCTGACGGAGACGAGCAGGGTTATGACCTTACCAAACTTTTGGAAGAACAGAACTATACACCGCTCAAAATGATTAAGACAGCGGAAGGGTTCTTCACCTCGCTTGGCTTTGACCCATTGCCTGAGACGTTTTATGAGCGCTCGCTGTTTACCAGGCCGCGCGACCGGGATGTGCAGTGCCATGCTTCAGCCTGGAACGTGGATGGCAAGGATGATCTGCGCATAAAGATGTGTACAGAGGTGACGGGGGAGGACTTCAACACTGTTCACCACGAGCTGGGCCACAACTTCTACCAGCGCGCGTATAACCACCAGTCTCCGATGTATCAGGATGACCCGAACGATGGGTTCCACGAAGCGATTGGTGACATGGTGAGCCTGTCCATTACGCCAAAGTATCTGAAACAAATCGGACTCTTACCTTTGGATGCCTCAGAAGATGTGAACACAAACATCTTGCTTGCTCAGGCACTGGACAAGATTGCGTTTTTGCCATTTGGACTGCTGGTGGACCAGTGGCGCTGGAAGGTGTTTAACGGTGAGCTGACTCCTGAGACCTATAATGAGGGCTGGTGGGACCTTCGCGAGAAGTATCAAGGTATTGCGGCTCCGGTTGACCGTGATGCAGATGCGTTTGATCCGGGTGCCAAGTACCACATTCCAAGCAACGTGCCGTACACTCGCTATTTTCTGGCGCACATCTTCCAGTTCCAGTTTTACCGGGAGGCCTGTCGCCTTGCCGGATGGGAAGGCCCACTGGCGGCGTGTTCCATCTATGGCAACAAAGAAGTTGGTGCGAAATTCAACGCGATGTTAAAAACAGGCGCTGCACTTCCATGGCAGGACAGTCTGGAAGCCTTCACCGGTAGCCGTAAAGCCGACGCGACAGCTATTCTTGAATATTTTGCCCCGCTACAGGCATATCTGGACGAGCAAAATTCTGGCAAATCCTGCGGCTGGTAAAACAGCAAAATCCTGTCGGCCGTGATGCACTACAAGTCCGTCGGGTATTATCAAACCCCGTCTTTTATGGCGGGGTTTGTTTTGTCTGGAGCGCATCAAGTCACAACTCATTCAACTGAATAACTGCCGATTGGGAAGCCGGTAGATTCTGCCCTCTCGATGAGTTGCGGCGGCACACCAGGACCTCGCTTCAGGGTGATTCAATGAAAGTGCGGGCTGTTTTCGTTTGTCAGGAATGATATAGCTGCATTCCGATTGTCCTGTACCTTTTCGATTGCTCTTGTTGGTGACTTTCCGATTTTTTTGAGCAGTGTGAG
>CANNAV010000082.1 GCA_947502585.1 uncultured Pseudovibrio sp. | reverse complement strand
GGTGTGAAACTCACTCTCACAATCATAGTATATCTTTATGCCGTCGGGCGGGGCATCCAATCCATCAACGCCACTCTTTTTCCGGAATGCAGTAGACACTTTCAGGGAACACCCTTAAGCATAAAATCAGCCAGATTTGCCGTTCCACCCTTGGCGGGAACGCAATAGAGCTTTATGAGGTCCTCCAAAGAACGTCACAGGTGGACGAAAGAGAATAATATGAAATTCCTCGATCAGGCAAAGATCTTTGTGAAGTCGGGTGATGGTGGCGCGGGCAGCGTCAGCTTCCGCCGTGAGAAATATGTTGCTGAAGGTGGACCCGACGGCGGCGATGGTGGCCGTGGTGGCGATGTATGGGTGGAGTGTGTTGATGGCCTCAATACACTGATCGACTATCGCTACGCACAGCACTACAAAGCAAAGATCGGCATGCATGGCATGGGCCGCAACAGAACCGGGGCCAGGGGCGACGATGTTGTGCTTCGTGTCCCTGTGGGCACTCAAATTCTTGAAGAAGACAACGAGACCGTTCTGGCGGACCTGACTGAGGTTGGTCAGCGCCTGTTGCTTCTGAAAGGTGGCAACGGTGGTTTTGGTAACGCACACTTCAAATCCTCAACCAACCAGGCACCACGCCGTGCAAACCCTGGCCTTGAAGGCGAAGAAAAGTGGATCTGGCTGCGCCTGAAGCTGATTGCAGATGCCGGCCTTGTGGGACTGCCAAACGCCGGCAAGTCCACTTTCCTCTCCGCTGTTTCTGCGGCACGCCCTAAGATTGCGGATTATCCGTTCACCACTTTGCATCCGAACCTTGGGGTTTGTGAGCTTGATGGCCGTGGTTTCGTGCTGGCGGACATTCCGGGCCTTATCCGTGGTGCGCACGAAGGTCATGGTCTGGGCGACCGTTTCCTTGGCCACGTGGAGCGTACCCGCGTGCTGCTGCATCTGGTGGATGGCTCTGGTGTGGAAGATCCGGCAGATGCCTACCGCACCATTCGCGACGAACTGGAAGCTTATGGCCATGGTTTGGATGAGAAACCTGAAATTGTGTGCCTTTCCAAAGCGGACGCGCTGACAGAAGAATTGCGCCAAAAGCGTTCCAGGTCTCTTGAAGAAGCATGTGGTCAGAAGCCTTTGGTGATTTCGTCTGCCAGTGGTGAAAACATCGACACTACTCAACGCCTGATCATTCGGGCAATTGACAGGGATAAACAAAACGAGGCTAATTCCATTCTTTCTGAAGGAGTTGAGGAGTGGCGCCCCTGATGGACCGGAGCCTGAATGATTATAAGCGCATCACCGTAAAAATCGGCTCTGCCCTTCTGGTGGAAATGGGCCGTTTGAAGCGGAAGTGGCTGGAATCTCTTGCAGATGACCTTCAGGCTCTTTCCGAAGGCGGAAAAGAAGTGATGGTAGTCTCCTCCGGTTCCATTGCTCTTGGTCGTGGTGTGCTTGGTCTGCCAGCTGGTCCGCTCAGACTGGAACAGGCGCAGGCAGCCGCTTCTGTGGGCCAGATTGCACTTGCTCAGGCTTATTCCGAGATTCTTGGCGTACGTGGTTTAACGGCTGGCCAGATTTTGCTGACGCTCGGCGATACGGAAGAGCGCCGCCGTTACCTCAATGCGCGTGAGACAATTGGTACTTTGCTGAGGATGGGCGCTGTGCCGATCATAAACGAGAATGACAGCGTTGCCACCTCTGAGATCCGCTATGGCGATAACGACCGTTTAAGCGCCCGTGTGGCGACCATGGCGAGTGCGGATCTTCTTGTGCTGCTATCTGACGTAGACGGGCTTTATACCGCAGCTCCGCAGACAGATCCTGATGCTGTCTTCCTTCCTGAGGTTCCTCAGGTGACGCAGGAGATTGAGGCTATGGCAGGAGCGCCGGGGACCGCCTTTTCCTCCGGCGGTATGAAGACCAAGATTGATGCAGCCAGAATTGTGCAAAGCGCAGGCACGTCCATGATCATTGCCAGTGGCAATACTATGAATCCGCTAGACGCGATTGAAAATGGTGCACGGGCTACATGGTTTCCTGCTCCATCCTCACCCGCCCGTGCCCGCAAAACATGGATCAGCGGTCATCTAAAGCCGCGTGGTACTATTCAGCTGGATGCTGGTGCGTTGAAAGCTGTGAAGGCGGGCAAGAGCCTGCTGCCAGCGGGAGTGACCAAAGTGGACGGCACATTCACACGTGGTGATGCGGTGCGTATTACAGATGCGGACGGACATGATGTGGGGCGTGGTCTGGTGGCCTATGATTTCGGCGAGGCCTCTCTCATTGTGGGGCGTAACAGCAAGGAAATTGAAGCCATTGTTGGCTATCCGGGACGTGCAGAGATGATCCACACGGACGATCTTGTGCTCTCTACATGTGAGATGGATAATTCATAGAAACTGTTTAGGTTGGCCAGGTTCAACCCAGTAATGACTTAAGGGTTTTGCAGATGCTGAATACTCCTGATGTGGCAAAAGCGGACAGCACCAATGTTCGCGACCTGATGTCAACTCTTGGCAAGAAGGCACGTGCTGCTGTACGTATTCTTGCGATTGCCCCCACAAGCCAGAAAAACAAAGGACTGGAAGCGATGGCAGTTGCCGTTCGCTCTGCAATCCCTGAGATCCTCGAAGCAAATGCCATTGATCTGGACCGCATGCAGGCTGATGGTCAACCGGCCTCCTTTATTGATCGCGGCACATTGAACGAAGAGCGCGTTGAGGCCATTGCCGGCGCATTGGAAGACATTGCCGGGCTGGACGATCCTGTCGGTTCTGTCATTGCAGAGTGGAGGCGCCCGAACGGTCTGGAAATCTCTCGTGTCCGTACGCCTCTTGGCGTGATTGGCGTGATTTACGAGAGTCGCCCTAATGTGACGGCTGATGCCGGAGCACTGTGCCTGAAGGCTGGCAATGCTGTTGTCCTGCGCGGTGGGTCTGACACCATCAACTCTAACCTTGCCATCTACAAAGCTTTACAGGCTGGCCTTGCAGAGGCTGAACTGCCGGTTGATGCAATACAGATTGTACCGGTGAAAGACCGTGCTGCTGTTGGTGAAATGCTTAAAGGTCTGAACGGCAATCTTGATGTGATTATCCCGCGCGGTGGCAAGAGCCTTGTTGCACGTGTTCAGGATGAGGCTCGTGTGCCTGTGTTTGCACACCTTGAGGGGGTGGTTCATGTCTTTATCGACAAAAAGGCTGATCTGGATAAGGCGATTGAAATCACCGTCAATTCCAAGATGCGCCGGACAGGCGTTTGTGGTGCTGCCGAAACGCTGCTGGTTGATGAAGCTGTGGCAGCGACCCTTTTGCCACCAATTCTTGCAGCTCTCCAGCAAAAGCACTGCCAGATTCGCGGCGATGAAGACGTCAAGACGCTGTGCCCAACCGCCTTTGAGGCAACTGATGACGACTGGTCTGCGGAGTACCTTGACGCAATCATCTCTGTGAAGATTGTTGGTGGCGTGGAAGATGCGATTGAACATATCGGGACATACAGTTCCAATCACACGGACTGCATTATCACAGAGGACCAGATTGCAGCCCGTAAGTTCCTTGCAGAAGTGGATTCGGCCATTGTTCTTCACAATGCATCCACACAGTTTGCAGATGGCGGTGAATTTGGCATGGGTGCAGAAATCGGCATCGCAACTGGCCGCATGCATGCCCGCGGACCAGTGGGCGTGGATCAGCTGACCAGCTTCAAATACGTAGTTCGCGGGAACGGTCAAATACGTCCATGACGAACCCCGACCGGAGAATGGGCGGTAGCGGCTGCAAGCCTGGGATTGTGCAACCAGACCGGATGCGCCTCCCCTATGCCGCACCGGGAAATCGCATTGGTTTGTTTGGCGGGTCATTCAATCCCCCACATCCCGGCCATCTTATGGTGGCTGAGACGGCATTGCGGCGCCTGAACCTGCATCAGATCTGGTGGCTGGTCACTCCAGGAAACCCGCTGAAGTCACACCAAAACCTTGCGCCTTTGGAAGAACGCGTTGCAGCCACGCAGGCTTTTGCGCGGCATCCCCGGATGAAGGTGACCGCCTATGAGAAAGTGCTTGGCACCTCATACACGGCGAGTACGGTGGAGCAATTAAAGCTGCGCAGACCGCACCTGAATTTTGTCTGGGTTATGGGTGCAGACAATCTCTCCAATTTTCACCATTGGCAAAACTGGCAGAGCATTATAGAAGGTGTCCCTGTGGCAATTGTTGATCGGCCTAAAGCGACCCTTTCCTCTCTTTCCGCTCAAGTTTGCCAAAGGTATGCCTTTGCTCAGCTAAAAGAAAAAAGTGCAGACCAACTGCCTGAGTGCAAAGCCCCGCGCTGGACCATTTTACGCGGTCCGCTGGATGAAACCTCTTCTACCTTCCTGAGGAACAGAGGACACACCCCAGGGTAAATTTGCGCTTTCTGCGACAAGTCGTGTCTTGAAAATGCCATAGGGACCTGAGTATTCTTCTTGACGGGAGGCTTGAGTTTGTGCATTTCAGGCTTTTCAATCGGCAGATTACTGCTTTCTCTAACCATGGCGAGGGCTCTTAAGCTGACCATGACAACACAACATGAAGGGACGGACACCATCGCTCCTCTTCAACCGCATGATCCCACCAATGAGGGGAACGTGCTTGCACTGATCCTCAACAGCCTGGAAAATTCCAAGGCTGAGGATATCGTATCTCTGGATCTTACAGGCAAGTCTGCGCTGGCTGATCACATGGTTGTGGCTTCTGGCCGCTCTCATCGCCATGTGGGTGCGGTTGCCGACTACCTGCTCCGTGATCTGAAAGATGCTGGCTACGGTAACGCTCGCGTTGAGGGCATGCCACATTGTGACTGGGTACTCATCGATATCGGTGATGCAATCATTCACATTTTCCGCCCAGAAGTCCGCAGTTTCTACAATGTAGAAAAGATGTGGTCTGCGGATAGCTCAGCACCGACGCAGTTCATCGGATAGTAACAGTGCTTCTTTGAAGCACTGACTATTACACTAACCAGTTCTCTGCCCCTTTAGGGGAACGGGAGAGACTGGGCAAGTGCCGCTGGTGCAGGTGCTGCTCAATCTGAACGCGATCTTTTTGCGGGTAACTACGATTTAATCCCGGAGACTTCATGAAAGTCACGATTGCCTGCGTCGGAAAAATGAAAGCTGGCGCGGAAAAGAACATGTTTGAACGCTATCTGGACCGAGCCCGCAAAGCTGGACGTTCCGTTGGCATCACCTCTGTGTCCGTGGCGGAATTTTCAGAGAGCCGGGCTTCTCGAAGTAACGAGCGAAAAGACGAAGAAGCGCAACTGCTACTCAATGCGTTTCCCTCCGGTGCGATCCTGATTGCACTGGATGAGCACGGCAAAGCGGTTTCAAGCGAAGTGTTTGCCAAAAAGGTTGGCGGTTGGGCAGATCAGGGGATTTCAGATGTTGTGCTTGCCATCGGCGGTGCTGACGGCCACGGTCAGGCGCTGCTGCAACGCGCAGATCTGACGCTCGCTCTTGGCTCCATGACATGGCCTCACCAGCTCGTCCGGATCCTGTGCGGCGAGCAAATCTACCGGGCTATTATGATATTGACAGGGCACCCCTACCACCGCGCCTGAAGGGCATGGAGGTTGCCTCGCTTTCTGATAGGGCTGTTTTCTGTTCGCCCATTCCGGCTTCGCCTGCCCGAATGTCGTCTGTTGATATTGATGTTTATGCCGGAAGTCGGTAAGCCTGCAACGTGGTTGACACTTCCTTAATGCTGCCTGAAGCATTATCCTCTGCGTTAATTTTGGGGCTGCTTCTCTGTTATTTGACGAGGTGGTATGCGTCGGTATTTTAGTGTTGAAGTCAACGTTGCACTTTGGGAGTTCTGTTGTTGCGTTCCAGGGGAAACCTGATTCTCCAATTAGTGGCAGGCTTTGCCTTGTTTTTTGCGGTCACGCTTGTTCTGCCGCAGCAAAGTTCTGCCAAAAAACTGACGAACATCTCCTTTAAAATTAAAGATGGCAATATTGATACCGAAGACCCGGCTGCACTTGCGCTGCGGCAAAAACAGGAGCGGGAAAAAGAACTTCGCAGCCTGAATGAAAACATCTCCCTTTCCAAAGAAAAGCGCGCAGAAATTCAGCGGTCTATTCGAGCGTTGGAGCGGGATGGTGAGAGCCTGAGCGGAGAGTTGATCCGCACGGGTGAGCGCATGAAGAAACTGGAAAACCAGTTGAAAGCCACAGAAGGACGTTTGGATAGGCACAGGAAAAATGAGCAGTCTGTCCGTGCGTCATTGAATGAACGTAAAGATGTTTTAGCTGAAGTTTTAAGCGCTTTGCAAAGGATTGGTCATCGCCCGCCACCTGCCATGGTTGTGCGTCCTCAGGATGCTCTTGGTGCGGTACGCAGTGCGATTCTGCTTAACTCGGTCATGCCGGAAGTGCGTATTGAGGCAGAAGCACTGGCGAGTGATCTTGCTGAATTGTCTCGGCTTCGGGCAAAAATTGAAGCAGAGCGTAACCGTGTTCAAAGTGGTGCAATGCAAATGGCGGAAGAGCGTCATCGTGTCGAATTGCTTTTGGAAAAGAAGAATGCAGCACGGCAGGTCAGCCTTGCAGCGCTGGAAGCCGAGAAGGCTCGCGCAAGGGAACTTGCTGAAAAGGCAACCTCTTTGAAAGAGTTGCTTGCTAACCTTGAACGAGAAGTGGAAAGCAGCCGTCGTGCAGCAGAAGCAGCGCGACTTGCGGACATTGAGCGGCAAAACCGGATAGCCTCCGGCGATCCGTTTGCTGATCCGGGACGGTTAAAACCGGCTGTTGCTTTTTCGGAGACCCTTGGGCTTTTGCCTGATCCAGTGTCCGGAACGCTCCTGCAAGACTTTGGGGTTGCAGATGGATTTGGCTACGTAACCACCGGCCAGTCCATTGCAACCCGCCCGAATGCCCAGGTCACCTCCCCCACTGATGGTTGGGTGGTGTTTGCAGGGGATTTCCGCTCTTATGGGCAAATGGTTATTATTAATGTCGGCGGCGGATACCATGTCCTTATGTCCGGGCTGGACGATGTGATGGTGGAGTTAGGGCAGTTTATTCTGGCTGGAGAACCAATCGCTAAGATGGGAGAAACACGCCTTGCAAGCGCTAATAACCTTAATTTTAGTTTGGACCAGCCGATTTTATATGTAGAATTCAGAAAAGACGGCACTGCAATCGACCCCAACCCATGGTGGTCACACGCCGAAAACGAAAAGGTTCGCGGATGATACGGAAAGCATCGCTTTTGTTGGTTGGCGTGGTCATGGGGGCTACGGCGGTCGTAACATATTCTCAGGCGCCATTCAGGTTTGCTGAACCAGCTTCTGCTGCGTCTTCGGATACATACAATCAGCTCAATCTGTTTGGTGACGTGTTTGAACGTGTCCGCTCTGATTATGTAGAGGAGCCAACTGACTCCAGGCTGATCGAGACCGCTATCAACGGCATGCTCACCAGCCTTGATCCGCACTCCAGTTATCTTCCTCCAAAGAGCTTCCGCGATATGCAGGTGCAGACCCGTGGTGAGTTTGGCGGCCTTGGTATTGAAGTGACCATGGAAGACGGTCTTGTAAAGGTTGTTGCTCCTATCGACGACACTCCGGCTTTCAAAGCAGGTGTACAGGCAGGTGACCTGATTACCCATATTGACGGGGAACAGGTTATGGGCCTCACCTTAAATGAGGCTGTCGAAAAAATGCGTGGTCTGGTCAATACAGACATCATAATTTCAGTGCGTCGTGAAGGTATTAACGAACCAACCGATATCACAATCACCCGTGATGTTATCCGCATTCGCTCTGTTCGCTGGAACAAGGAAGACGACATCGGTTACATCCGTATTACGCAGTTCAACGAGCAGACCTTTGATAGCCTGGAAAAAGCTGTTGCAGAGCTGACTGCTGAAATTGGTGAAGACAATCTGAAGGGCTTTGTGCTGGATCTGCGCAACAACCCTGGCGGTTTGCTGGATCAGGCGATTGCGGTTTCTGACGCATTCCTGAACCGTGGTGAAATTGTTTCTACACGTGGCCGTAATGCTGAAGAGACCCAGCGCTATAACGCGCACAACGGCGACCTGACTGAAGGCGCACCTGTGATCGTTCTGGTGAATGGTGGCTCTGCGTCAGCCTCTGAAATTGTTGCCGGTGCCCTGCAGGATCATCGCCGCGCGACTATTCTGGGCACACGTTCCTTCGGTAAAGGTTCTGTACAGACCATCATTCCACTTGGTGCAAATGGTGCGATCCGGCTGACAACTGCCCGTTATTACACCCCCTCCGGCAGCTCCATTCAGGCTAAGGGTATCGCCCCTGACATCATTTCCTTGCAGGAATTGCCCGATGAGTTGAAGGGCCGTGCTGAAACAAAAGGCGAAGCGGGTCTGCGTGGTCATCTTCAGGCTGAAAAAGGCGACGAAGGTTCCGGTAGTCAGGCTTACGTGCCACTGGACAAAGACAAAGATGTACAGCTGAACCTGGCAAAATCCCTGCTCCGCGGTGAAAAGGTTGATGCAGCCTTCCCGCCAACTGCAGACAGCGCAGCAAACGAGTCCAAATAACTCAGAATATCGAGCGCGTTATCCGGGGCGCTCGATTTCTGCCTGTTTGTTTTCAGGCAGGCGTCTTTCCGAAAATCGGTAACCACATTTTAGGGATATGCTATAAAGTTATCGAGGACGCCGCGCTAAACCTTCGTTTGGCGTGGCGAAATTTTATGACAGGGTGGGGGCACCAATGGTTAGGAGCGATTTGACAGCTCCGCTTGGAATGAACAAGCGTCGAAGCATCAGACGATTGCCGCTCGGCCTGATTGGTGTTGCCATCATGACGGTTCTTTTCACCACCAGCTTTATCTGGATCGGCATTGTTGACGACCCCAACGGCGGCGAGCCTATGGCAACCATCAAGCTTTCCAGCGCTCTTGACGGTGTTGCTCCCAGCGACATCGAGATTGTTGACCTTCCGGGAGGTTCTCAATGGGGCCAGAGTAGCTCTGGACAGTTTGATGCTAATGGCGCTGGGCAAGGTGACAGCTACCGCGCCTCCCGTCCGGCGAGTGCAAAGGCCCCAGATCAGGCCAGTGGGCCATCATCGCTTGTCGATCTGGCACAGCAGGTTAATTATAAAGGGCTGGATGGTGGTTACTCAGGCCAGTCGCTTTCTACTGATCCTATTGATCAACTGCTTGAGCCCAAAAAGTTTGGCTCCCTTCCAAAGATCTCTGCTGAGGGTGTTCGTCCGCTGGATGCCTATGCACGGCGGCGTGATCCAGAGACGTTGACACAGGCGCGGATTGCTATCCTGATCAATGGTATCGGGCTCAACTCCGACATGACGTTAAAGGCCATTGAGGATCTTCCCGCAGACATTTCGCTGGGACTTTCTCCATATGGCGATGACATCAACAGCTGGATGGAAGCTGCCCGTCTTTCGGGGCACGAAGTGCTTCTTCAAGCTCCGATGGAACCGTTTGATTATCCTGACAACGACGCTGGACCGCAAAGCTTGCTGACCAATCTGGATAGAAAGCAGAACGAGGAGCGCCTTTTCAGGGTTCTTGGGCAGACCAGCAACTACGTTGGGCTTGTCAACTTCATGGGTGACCGTTTCACTTCCAACGAAACACGTATGAGTGAGCTCCTCAGCACGGTTCGGGATCGTGGCCTGATGTATGTTGATGACGGTTCATCGCCACGCTCCAGAGCGAGCGAGCTAGCCGGCATACAAAAAGTGCCATTTGTGCAGGCTGACCTGGTGCTGGATCAGAACCTGAGCGCTGAAGCCATTGGAACGCAGCTGCTGGAACTGGAAACAATCGCCCGCCAACGCGGCATTGCCGTGGCGACTGCGACTGCTTTCCCTGTTACGCTGAATGCGCTTGAGACGTGGTCACAGCGGCTGGAGGAGCGCGGTCTTTCTCTTGTTCCAATCAGCTTCGCCATCAACCCAACCCGCTAGAGCCTGCTGCGTTCACACGAATTCACGATCATGCTCAGGATTTTCCCACTGTGCGTTTTCTTATCCGAAAACCGGGGCTACCTTTCGGGAATAAACTCTCAACTCTCTTCACTGGACCAGACATGACCAATTACAGTACTCTTCCTTTTCGCCCTTGCGTTGGTATTATGCTTATCAATCGGGAAGGGCTTGTCTGGGCTGGCAAGCGTTATGGAGACAAGCAGCCTGTTCCTGAAGAGTTTGCCTGGCAGATGCCGCAGGGTGGTCTGGACAAGGGAGAAGACCCGCAGGAAGCAGCAAAGCGTGAGCTATATGAAGAGACTTCTGTGAAGTCAATTACGCTGCTTGCTGAAGCGCCTGACTGGTTCTCCTACGACTTTCCCGAGGAAATTCACCGCCAGGTGCGAAAGGCTAAGTATCGTGGCCAAACACAACGCTGGTTTGCATTCCGCTTTGATGGTGATGACAGCGAAATCAACATCCTCACTCCGCCCGATGGACACGCGCAGGAGTTTTGTGAGTGGCGCTGGGAAAAAGCCAGGAACCTTGCAGGCCTCGTGATCCCGTTCAAGCATCAGGTCTATCTGAATGTGGTTAAAGCGTTTTCCGAGTTCACGACCTGATGCGACTTTGCAGTTAATGCGTCAGTTTGTGGCCAGGATCCAATAAGAGTTGCCGGGCAAGTGGTGCAAGTGAGCAATCCGCAACGCAGGCGGTCTGTGTTCTTTTGTTTGTCACCATTTGGCACAGCGCTGATTAAAAAAGTTCGCAAGGCTGATATGAAACGGTTAGAAAAGGTCGCTAAGAAATTTTTCGAGGATGAGGTGAAAACCGATTATCGCATGCAATGCGTTTTGAATAACGTGTTATCCTGGCGTTCCTGGGGGCTGACCGTTGAAGATGCGTTATTGGTTGCGATATGCTGAGATTGGATTGAGATATGAACAGGTTCTGGAGTCCGGTCATTCAACAACTGGAGCCCTACAGACCGGGTGAACAGCCGAAGCATCAGACCTATATCAAACTGAATACCAATGAGAACCCATGGGGTCCCTCTCCGCAGGCATTGGAAGCAATTTCTGCGGCTACGAGCGGTGCATTGCGCTTGTATCCCGACCCGTCAGCTTCTGACCTCAGAGCGGGTATTGCATCCTCACTTCAGATGACTTCTGACCATATCTTTGCAGGCAACGGCAGTGATGAGGTGCTGGCGCATGCGTTCCATGCCTTCTTCAGCGGGAAAGAACCAATTCTCTTCCCAGAAATCACTTACGCGTTCTATCCAACCTATTGTAAGCTTTACTCGATTGAATATCGTCTGGCTCCTGTGGGAAGTGACTTTCGCGTCAAACCAAGTGATTTTACCGGGGCGTGCGGTGGTATTGTAATTGCAAACCCGAATGCACCAACCGGTCTTGCTATGCCACTTGAGGATATCGAGGCAATCCTTAAGGCTAACCCGGGTGTGGTGGTTCTTGTAGATGAGGCTTACATCGATTTTGGTGGGCAAAGTGCAGTTCACCTGGTGCCCGATTATGACAACCTCCTGGTGGTACAGACGTTCTCTAAGTCCCGCAGCCTTGCTGGAATGCGTGTCGGGTTTGCCGTTGGGCAACCGCACCTGATTGAGGGTTTGTGCAGGGTCAGAGACAGCTTCAACTCCTATCCACTGGGTAGACTTTCGCTCGCTGGTGCGCTTGCTGCCTGGAAAGACTCAGCGTGGTTTGAGAAAACCTGCGATCAGATCGTAGCAGATCGGGAAAAGCTCACTTTGAATCTTCAGACACTCGACTTTGCGGTGCTGCCTTCTTCAACAAACTTCCTTTTTGCCTCTCACGCGCATGTTTCGGCGGAACAGCTGCATGCAGATTTGCGAGATCATGGTATTCTGGTTCGGTATTTCAAAAGAGAGCGGATCAATAACTGGCTGCGGGTTTCTATCGGAACCTCTGAAGAGTGTACAACACTGGTGAAAGTACTTCGAACGATGCTCTGAAAGCATTTCATTTATTCTACAGTGTAGCAGGCCTTATGTATGTGAGGGCTGGTTGGCTGGCGTGATGGCACGGCCGTTTGAGTTAAGGTGTAACCTGAGATGATGACAGCAACAGATTCAGATATCGCAGAGTGCGCCTTCCTCGGGCCACGCTTTGGCTTTGGGGGCAACCCGAGGCCAGTAAAGCCATTTAAATGAGGGACACCTTAAGAAGAGGTGCCCTGCTCCCATTCAGCTTTGACCACGCCGCTTTGTTCATACACCCACAACGCAGACTTGTGCTCCTCAAAATCGGTGGGGGAGACGAGTTGCGCCATAGCCCAGACAGCAGTGGCTCGGACGGTTTCGTCTTCGTCCTGCAGGTGTTCCTGAACGTGCGGGATGAATTTCTCTTCTGCGCTGTTGCCTGCTGCGATGAGGCAATTGCGGATGAAGCGGTTGCGGCCAATGCGCCTTACCGGGGAGCCTGAGAAGAATTTGCGAAAAGTTGGGTCATCCATTTGCAACAGGTCCGCAAGGGCTGGCTCCATGAGGTCTTCGCGAGCCTGCAATTTGGCCTCTCTGGCTGACTGCGCGAATTTGTTCCATGGGCAAACGGAGAGGCAATCATCGCAGCCATAGATGCGGTTGCCCATTGGCTTGCGGAATTCCAGCGGGACAGGACCATGGTGCTCGATGGTCAGATAGGAGATGCAACGGTTGGCATCAACCTGATAGGGTGCCGGAAACGCCTTAGTGGGACACACTGCGAGGCAGCGTTTGCAATTGCCGCAATGGTCCACTTCCGGCTCATCTAATGGCAGATCCAGAGTTGAAAAGATTGCACCCAGGAAGAACCAGGAACCGAGCTCCCGGGACACAAGGTTAGAATGCTTACCTTGCCAGCCAAGCCCGGCGGAGTGAGCCAGGGGCTTTTCCATTACCGGGGCGGTGTCGACAAATACCTTTACATCCCCCCCACCTTTAGAAACCAGTAAACTGGCCAGCTCTTTCAGCTTGCCTTTGATGATGTCGTGATAATCACGGTTGCGGGCATAGACAGAGATGTGGGCTTTGTCCGGTTTTTCGCGCATTTCCATCGGGTCGGTATCCGGCCCGTAGTTCATGGCCAGCATGACAACAGAACGGGCTTCCGGCCACAACTCCAAAGGGCTTGAACGCCGGACTTCTGTCTTCGCCATCCATTCCATGGTGGCATGATAGCCCTGCTCGATGAAGTGATGCAGGCGCTGTGGTGAAAGCGGGATTGCATCAGCTGTGGTTATGCGGATGTCATCAAACCCGACAGCCCTTGCACGTTTGACAAGGTCTGCTTTGACACGTGCAGCCTGTTTGTCTGTCAGCAGCGTGTCTGAATGAGGTTTCAGAAGTCCAGATCCGCGTAGGTCTTCGCCGCTGGCATTCCGAGCATCTTGTCTGCCAGAATTGGGCGGAAGCTCGGACGGGATTTCATCCGTGCGTACCAGCTCTTCACATTTTCGTCCTCGGACCATGGAACTTCACCAAGATAGTCAGCACAGGAGAGAAGACTTGCTGCGGCCAGATCAGCGAATGTGAGCCGATCACCAGCCAGCCACTTACGTGTTGCAGCAAGGTATCCGATGTAACGCATGTGGTTCAGCATGTTAACCCGAGCGATCCGAAGGATATTTGAGTCTGGCTGTCCACCACCCTGGCTATCCGGCATCTCCTGTTTGTAAATGCGTTCCTGCACAATATAGCCAATAACCTCATCGAGGAATTTTTGCAAAAACCAGGAGACGAGCCGGCGCGTTTCTGCGCGTGCTTCGGGATGATCCGGCAACAAGCGGTTGTTAGGGATCGCATAACCGCGAGTTTCGTCCAAATATTCTGTGATAACTATGGGGCCGCACACCGCAGGGCCATCATTTTCCTTCAGAACGGGAATCGTTCCTGCTGGATTCATCATGAGGAAGTCATGACGGCGTGCCCAAGGGTACTCCGTCTGACATTCAAACGGAGTTCCATATTCTCCGAGCGCCAGACGTACGAAGCGCGATTCAGGAGAGAAAGGGTGATGATAGAGCTTGAGCATTGTTCTGATTTATGAGCAAACCTGTAACCAAAAGGTTGCTATAAAAACGTAATTTGTCTCAAAAGGGCCCTAAGACCGTAAACCATACGAAAACACGGGGACAACCTCACCAATGACATCTGGGTAAAATTCGTGGAGACCATCGTTTAATGACAACTGAAAGTATCGTCGGCGCTCTGCTGCTCGGCATTATTGAAGGCCTGACTGAATTCATCCCGGTTTCCTCAACGGGTCATCTGCTGCTGATCGGGCATTTTATCGGGTTTAAAAGTGAAGGTCGCGCCTTTGAGGTTATGATCCAGCTTGGAGCTGTTGCAGCGATCCTGAGTGTTTATTTCACACGGCTCACAAAAATTGCGATTGCGCTGCCAACAAGTGCAAAAGCACGGCATTTCACAATAGGTGTTCTGCTTGCCTTTCTACCTGCTGCAGCAATTGGTGCACTGACCTATGATTTCATCAAGGTTGTACTGTTTGAAACCCCTGTGCTTGTCTGTGTGACGCTGATCTTTGGCGGCATCATCATGCTACTGGTGGATAAAATGCCTCTTCAGGCGCGATACACCAACGTGGAAGACTATCCACTGTCGCTTTACATCAGGATTGGCTTTGCACAATGTATGGCGATGATCCCGGGCGTTTCCCGCAGTGGCGCTACAATCGTAGCCTCTTTGCTGATGGGCGCCGACAAACGTTCAGCGGCGGAGTTTTCATTCTTCCTCGCCATGCCAACCATGGTTGGTGCGTTTATGTTTGATTTTCTGAAGAACAAAGACGCGTTGGGACAAAATGACTGGACCCTGATCATCATCGGGCTCGTCTCCTCCTTCATTGCCGGGCGCTTCGTTGTTCGCAGCTTGCTGGGTTATGTTTCCAGACATGGCTTCGCGCTGTTCGGCTGGTGGCGCATCATTGCAGGTGGGCTTGGACTGTTGGGGCTGTTTCTCACCCGGAGTTAACTGCATCAGCACAGCGTCGCAATCAGGCGGCGCTTTTTGTTTCAGGTCGGGAGCTGGAGTATGCCTAAACCTGCCCCCTCATTCAACCCTTCCTGACAGGGCGATTTATTAATGTTAATTAACATATTGAATATTTGTTTGAATTCTGAATCTATGGTTTCATGACAAATTATTGTAAGAAACCGATAAAATCTCTGAGAG
>CANNAV010000081.1 GCA_947502585.1 uncultured Pseudovibrio sp. | reverse complement strand
TTGCTTCCTCCATGAGTAGTTTCCAACTTCATGGGATAGCACGATGGTGCCGCGTTTTACCGGGAGCATGCTCCCGGCAAAACGCTTCTGAGCACAAGCCTCACACAATTTTCCAGACGTCAGATTACACTACCGTTTTCGCTCATTCATACCGTCATACAAGGGTCGATGCTTTCGATCTTGGGGCGGACTATACTGCCGAAATGAAAGCCTGAAATTTGCCCTTCCGGGCACTTGCGATCTACCTCAAACATTCTGGCAGCATCTTCGACAGTGCTATGGATCAGGTTTCTCATCAGGCTGGCTTCCGGAGTTTTTGACATACTGGCATTATGTTCCCACTAATCGTATTGCCCTGTTGTCGTGGGATGGTCATCGCAGTGCTCGCAAAGATACCTGACTGGTGTAATGCGCAGATACATATCCCTGTCGAAAAACGAGTGGAGCCTGATCGTGCGTACCGGGGCTGTTCCATTGCGTTTTGTCGCGGGTTTTCCGCACTTATGGCAGGTACCATACTCATTCCTGTTACTACCTCAAGGATGATATTTCCGTTATTATACAAGGGTTAGTGTTCCTACAGAATGGAAAGAGGGCGAAAACAAATGCTAATGCAGTTCGCGTCCGGGCAGGATCTGGTGAACTGCATTAACGCTTTCTACTTGCGTATCTTTATCAAAAAATCGGCTTCTGTTTTTTGGCAATACGCTATAGTGTCCGTGCCCATTTTGATCTGATTGCTCTACTCAGCTATAGAGCGTGTCTGTCAAGCGTTGTGTGAAGGGTGATCTTCCTTGGATATTCGGCAGTTACAATACCTCGTTACTCTGGCTCAGGAGCGGCACTTTACCCGTGCTGCGGCAGCCTGCAACGTGACGCAGCCAACGTTGTCGGGTCGAATTCGTCAACTTGAGAATGAGCTGGGCGTTCCCATCATTGAGCGCGGCAAGAAGTTTCACGGACTAACGGAAGAAGGGGAGCGCATTCTCATCTGGGCGAAGAAGGTGCTTGCAGACTGCAACAGTTTGCGGAACGAGGTAGCAGATAAGAGCGCTGAAATGTTTGGCAAGGTCAATATCGGCGTAATTCCTTCTGCTGATGTTGCCACGGCCTCGCTCATTCTGGGCTTGAAAAAGAGCCACCCTCATGCACAAGCGACGATCCAGTTGATGAGCCATGATGAGATCCATAAGGCTCTTGAGGATTACCAGATCGATGCCGGCATCACGTATACTCAATTCAGTGATGTGAAAAAGCACCGTAGTTTCGCGCTTTATGAAGAATATTACCGTCTGTTTATGCCTGCGGGGCATCACCTGCAAGGGGCAGACGCTATAGGGTGGGAGACAGCAGTGAATGCAGGGCCTATGGTGGCGCTGTCTGCAAACTTGCAAAACCGGCTGATGGTCGACAGCACGTTGAGGTTTTTGGGTCTCGAGCTGCACCCTAAGATCGAGGCCGAGACGATCCCAACGCTTGGCGGGTTTATCCGTGCGGGGTATTGCGCGATCTTGCCAGAGTTCTCCGCCTTGTCGCTAGGGGCAGGGATTGATTCCGTGAAACTGATCAGGCCTGTTGTGTCTCATAGCATTGGAATGGTGATGACTAAGCGTGAGCCGGAGCCTGCGATTATTACCTCTCTGGCGGATTGCGCGGCCCAGTATAAGAAGCCGCTGATCCCGGTAGAGACGGGCTAGGGCCTGTTGAATATCATCTTGCATTCACGCATTGCGCTCTGACACAATTATTGAAGCGAATTCTATTCGCCTGATTGAATTCAACCAAACGGAATACGCTCTGGTAAACGGTCAACGCATTAGAGTTGCACATAAAAAACCCGCGATGATCGCGGGCTTAGTTGTTTGAGTTTGCTTACTATTCAGCCGGCATTGGTGTAGATATCTGCTTGCCGGATTCTGCCGGTTTTGTTGTTACTGCTGCTTCTCCATCGCCCGGTGTATCCTCAGCCATGTGGTACCTCGGGTGGACCGGCTTCATGAGAAGGTTGGCGACAAGTGCTGCGACGAGCAAGCCAGCCATCACATACATTGTGGTGTTGTAGAGGCTCGGAGTTGGATCAACTGTTCCTTCCGGGGATACTTCCATGAGTCTGGAGACAGAGATGGATTTTGCCGCGATGAGTTCAGCCAGTTTCTCTTTGCCTTCACCGAAGGTCTGTAGGAACAGTGCCGGGTCAACCTTTTCTGCCAGTTCATGAATCTTAGTGTTTACAGACCGTTCGCGCAGGAACGTGATGAGGAACGGACCAGCCACGCCAGCTGCTGACCATGCGGTGAGCAGACGGCCATGAATACCACCAACGAATCTGGTGCCGAAGATATCTGCCAGATACGCGGGGATTGTTGCAAAACCACCGCCGTACATGGTGAAGATGGTCATGGTTGCTGCGTAGAACATCACCAGCCACATCACTGACGGACTTGCACCTGCCTGAGCTGCGATGAGTGGAATGGACAGGTAGAGGAAAGAGCCCAGTACAAAGAATGCGGTGTAGGTGTTCTTGCGGCCAATATAGTCAGAAAGAGTGGACCAGCCGAGGCGTCCCACTGCGTTGAAGACAGAAATCATCAGGACGTAGGTTGCGGTGAAGGCCCCGTCCACAATGGTTGGCATGCCGTTTCCGAAGATCTCATAGATCATAGTTTTGGAAACAGAAATCACACCAATCCCGGCAGTCACGTTGAAGCAGAGCACAATCCAGAGCTGGTAAAACTGTGGTGTACGCAGAGCTGTGTCTATGTGTACGTGGTTGCGGGTGATAAGGCCCTGTTCTGCTGGACCCTTCTGTGGTGTATCCAAACCTTCCGGCTTCCAGCCCGGTGCAGGAATGCGGTAAGCAAAGGATGCCAGGATCATCACGAAGAAATAAACGATACCCAGAGTGAAGAAGGTTGATGCGGCGCCGGTATTGCCTGTGCCTGCGATGTAAACGCCTGCCTGAGCACCCTCGAAGGCAGCTTCTGCTTGTGAGGCACTTACGACGATGGCTTCCAGTTTCTGACCTGCAACCTGTACATAGCGCACGCCGTCTTCTACGGTTGTTTGTAGTTCAGCGAGTGGGCCGAGATAGTCCGGTGCTTTGGCGTAAAGGTTCAGGAGCCAGCTTTTCAGCGGAACTGCGATGATTGCGCCGCCGCCGAAGCCCATGATGGCCATGCCTGTTGCCAGGCCACGGCGGTCGGGATACCAGCGGATCAGGGTGGAGACGGGTGAGACATACCCAAGGCCCAGACCACAGCCGCCAATGACGCCGTAGCCAAGGTATAACAGCCAGAGCTGATGGGTCATGATGCCGATTGAGCCGATGATGTAACCGCCGCCCCAGCAGAAGGCAGCGGTTGTTCCAACGCAGCGCGGGCCAACTTTTTCAAGCCATTTGCCGGCAAGAGCTGCACACAAACCAAGAAACAGAATTGCTACAGAAAAAATCCACACCACGGAACTGAGAGACCAGTCTTCGGCTGCTGGTGCTATTCCACCAATTTCTCTGATGAGCGCCGGGTTGTAGATACTCCATGCATAGGCGGAGCCGATGCACAGGTGAATTGCAATAGAAGCAGGTGGAACGAGCCAGCGATTGAAGCCCTGCTTGGCTATGATCGCCTCTTTAAGCATAAAACTTGGTATTTTAAACATCAGCAAACCCCTGGAGCAATCAAAGCAGATTGCCTTGCCTCGCCCGGAAACTACGTCGATCTTTTGTTACGCCACATTCGTTTTCCGAAAGCCGAGCCACATTTCGGGAATGCGCCAAGAAGGCAGGCTAATGGAAGAAGGCCTGCATCCATACGTTGATTCTGTATCTAACACACGGGCAGAAGAAATCGCCAGTGTCTATCGCGTTATATATGGAATCAATTACAGCGCAGGTTAGGGGAGGGAAGAGAAAGACCTCAGGCATATGGTTGTGTGTTAAAATTTGGAGGCCCGATGAATTTTGAAAGGTCACAGTAACAGCGCAGCTTTATGTACTTCTTATTCAGCAGCAGGTGGGTTGTCATCCGTACTGCGTGTTATTGATGCAGAGGTACTCAGGTGCGTATTGGAGAAGTGCCTGAGGAAACAAAAAAGCGCACTGCGGGGCAATGCGCTTTTAAAGATTTAATGCGGTTCAGCTTACAGGAGTGCTGGAATACCTGGGAGCATGCCAACCGCAGCCATTGCCAAAGTACATATGATCACTGCACCAGCTGGAATGATGATGCGGTCTGCAAAGCGCAGGCGTTGTGCGCGCTTTTTGTCGCCAATAAGACCATTGTTGTCGAGGAGCATGGTGATTGCCCATGCCAGAACAGGGTTGGTCACGATTGCTGCGAAGATGCAGATACCGGCGGAGTTGGTATCATTGCTGGATTTAACCATCTGCAGGCCAGCTTCCAGCAGTGGAAGGAACACTCCAACCAGAAGAGCGCAGGACATCACTGGCTGCCATACTGCTATGTCCATTGGGTAACCGATGGTTGCAATAAGGATGCAGAGTACGCCGAGCAGAATTGCGCCTGCAGGGATTGGACGCTTCGCAATCGCTGCAGGGATCATGTAGGTACCCCAGGAAGAGGTGATGTTACCACCACCGAAGAATGTACCGGTGAACTGACGCAGGGAGCAGCAGGTCATGGTGTCATCAACGTCCATCAGAACTTTATCGGTGTTTTTTGGGTAGTTGAGTTCCTGGAAGATACGGTGGCCAAGGAAGTCCGGGGACCACATTGCGACTGCCAGAATTGCCCAGGGCAGAGATGCAAGGAAATGGTTTAAGCCAGGGATGCCGAGCTGCCAGCCGGTTTCAGTAGATCCCCACCAGTACCAGGGGTTCATGTTTGGCAGGCCAGGAGCTGTAGTGAACTGAAGGTCAACACCGGCGCCCAGAGCGATAGCCAGAACAACCGCTATGACAGAGCAAGCTGGAATTGCGAGCCAGCGCTTACCGACCTTTGCAAGGAAGGCGTAGAGCGCGATGTTGACTGCAAAGATTGCCAGAGCGACATAAGAGAGGCTGTAAGCAAGATCATTCTTTGCCTGCAGGCCTCCAGCCCAGCTGAAGAGGGACGTAATCTGCCCCTTTGCTCCCATGAAACCGAGGAATACGAGCAAGCCTCCAGCAACACCCTGACTGGTCAGGTTTACCAAACGAGAGCCGCCTTTGAAGTAACTGAGGAGCAAGCCGAAGACACAGACGAGAGTCGCCAGTGCCAGGGGGTGGGCGCCTGCAAGAGCGATAGAGCCAATGAGCGGGATCATCGGGCCGTGGTTGCCTGCAAGGTTTGCGCGTGGGTTGAGGAAACCAGAGCCTATGATGCAGAAGAGCAGGGCCGGGATGAGCATCTCAACGCGGACCACTTCAATGATCCATTCTGCGTCAAGATTGACATTTGGCCACTTAGCTGTGAGGCCGGTTGCCCATGCTGTCATAACTGCTGAGTACATCACGGAAATGCCGATTGTTCCCGCAATTGCCGGAACAAGGTCTTCCATTTCAAAACGGAAGTCGCGGCCCGGCAGGTTGAGACCCCAACGGCGTGGTTTCATGATCTGGAGTTCGTGGTCCAGGTAATCAGACCGTTGTTCGAACTCACTGGAAGGCTTGTGGGCCTCGCTATAGGATTCTTCGTGCTTGTCTGTCTGCTGAAGCATAACAGCCATTCTCCATAAAACTGACGGGCGATAAGGAGAGTGTGCCTTCATGGCGCTTGCTTTGTGAGCGAAGCTGATGAAGGCATCTCACGTCATGGCTTTGATTTCTGGTTTGCTGGGAGGAGCCGGAACTGTCAGGAATTCCGTGTTTTAAGTTGCAGTTTAACGGAAGGTGCTAAAGTGCGACTAAGTCAGCGCATTCAAACTCGCTGTAACTTTCCTTCCGGGTTCCTGTGCCTTTTCAAGAAACTTCGCAAACCACAAATACAGACCATGAATACCCTTCCCCTGTTCTTCAGTTCCGAAAGGCCCCCTATGTGTAATGACGTTGGGAAGCTTCCGGTGTTCTGCGAGAACTTGCCGAAGGGAGCAGCTTAAATAAAATCGTATGAGTCTATAGCGTCATAGATGAAATCTATAATGCGAACAACTGTGGTAATATGAGTTATCTATTTGAATTTTTTGAATTACCTTGCGTTGGAAGCTGTGAAATTTCAGAGTGCAATACCTCATATAAATCAATAGTATAATGAAAATAATTCAACTTAATTTCATTTAAGCTTGATGAAAAACGTAAAATTCGGGTTGCACCCTGTCGCGGTAGAATGACTTATAGGTGGTATTGTCGCAGTGCTGTGGGAATTCTCAAGGCAAATGTTTTGCCAGGGTTTAACCGGGTTTAGTAGACTCCGGTTGGGGCCCACATACAGCGAAATTGTGCTGCGTGGCATATGCCCTTTGCTGAGGTGAGAACATCAGGATAAGAAAAAACTTGGCTGACCTTTGCATTTGGCGTAGACAGGCGATCCATCCTGTCAGACTTTTCTGCAGGCTTGTCATGAGCCCTCACATTTTCACTTCCCGGTAACCTCAAAATCATTGAACCGATTTGTTGCATCTGTTTGCTGAGAAGTTTAACTGACTTTCTGTAGGATTTGAGATTAAAGCGTGTTGGTGTACTCGCCTGAGGCGACGCCCATCTTGAAATGAGAGATATTATGGCACTGGTGGGTCCCGTATTGCGGGTGCTTGGATATTTTCTGGTTGGGTTGGCCATTTTGATGCTGGCTCCGGCTTTGCTGGATATCTATTACAGCAATCCCGACTGGATTGGGTTTGCACTCTCCTCTTTGTTTGTAGGTTTGCTGGGTTTGCTGCTCGCGGTTTCAACGGCTAACTACAAGCTTAAGAACCTTAGCATACGTCAGGCGTTTTTGCTGACAACAGCTTCCTGGATTGTGATGCCACTGTTTGGCGCTTTGCCCTTTCTCAGTCTGGGGGTCGGGTTTGAGAATGCCTTATTTGAGAGCGTTTCCGGGTTTACGACCACAGGGTCTACGGTTCTGATTGGTCTGGATGGTATGCCTCCGGGGTTGCTGTTCTGGCGTTCGCTTACCCAGTGGATCGGCGGTGTTGGTATCATCGTTATGGCGATTTTGCTCATGCCCTTGTTGCGTATTGGCGGCATGCAGCTGTTTCGGACAGAAAGTTCTGATCGCGGAGAAAAGATTGTCGCGCGCGCGACGGATCTGACACGCTTGATTGGTGGCGTCTACATCATGCTGACGCTGACCTGCGCGATCCTCTACGTGTTTTCCGGCATGTCGCTGTTTGATGCGGTGAATCATGCAATGACGACATTGTCCTCCGGTGGCTTTTCAACTCACGATGCATCCTTTGCATATTTCGAGAGCACGGCGGCGGAGTGGGTGGCTGTGGTCTTTATGCTGGCCTCGGGACTGCCGTTCGTTGTTCTGATCAAAACCTTGACTAAAAACCCGAAAGCGCTTTTGCAAGACCCTCAGGTACGGGCCTTTATTTGTGTTATCATCATTCTCTCCAGCCTGACTGCGCTGTATCTCGGCATAGAAAACAAGTTCACATTTGGTCGTGCCGCGGTTGAAGCTTTGTTTGTGGTGATTTCAATTATCACCACAACCGGCTATGGCCTTGGTGATTACACGGCCTGGGGGCCGCCGATGATGGGTTTCTTCCTGATGCTGACGTTTATCGGCGGTTGCACCGGCTCGACCAGTGGTGGCATCAAGATTTTCCGCTTTATCGTGTTCTTTGGTACCGTTCGTGCGTACATGAGCAAGATGATCCGGCCTGATCAGGTAGTTTCTGTTCGGTATGGCGATACAAAGATCACGCCCGATCTGGCCTTCTCTGTTCTGGCGTTTCTGGTGGTCTATATGGGGACTGTTGGTCTGATTACTGTCATTCTTGGTGGGCTGGGCCTGGATCTGGTGACTGCCATGAGTGCAGCGACAACGGCGCTTTCCAATGTGGGGCCCGGGTTGGGCGATGTGGTTGGTCCGGTCGGAAACTTTGCTACCATCCCTGACAGCGCGAAGATTGTGCTTTCAGCGGCCATGTTGTTGGGGAGACTGGAACTCTTCACGGTGCTGGTGCTGTTTAACCCTCAATTCTGGCGTTGACGCAGCGTTACTGAAAGGCCAGGGGTCTCGGATATTGAATATGTTTTGCTGTCGGGTCTCTTTCTTGCTGTGTGAATAGGTAGTTGCCCGATTAATTCAATTGCCAGATATCACTAAGTGGCTTAATACCAATGCTTCATAAATGTTTGAGAGCATGCCGTTCCAATCTCGTCCGTTAAGGGACAATATGTGACTAGCGGGCGGGCTGAACTGGATTTTATATCGGCGGATAGATGTTGGTTTCCATACGACCGGTTTTAAGTGTGCTTGGGTACCTTTATGTCGGC
Source organism: uncultured Pseudovibrio sp. (assembly GCA_947502585.1). GTDB lineage: Bacteria > Pseudomonadota > Alphaproteobacteria > Rhizobiales > Stappiaceae > Pseudovibrio. Next base: position 6,900 of record CANNAV010000081.1, on the reverse strand, counting down.
CTCGCTGCTGCTATGATCGTCCCTGCATTTGTGGATGTTGTGTCGCGAAATGCTGACTGGCAAGCCTTTATTATTTCAGCGTTAATCACCGGTCTGGTTGGCATGCTGCTTATCGTGGCAATGGGGGGTGCGCTGCGTGATGGGCTGGATACGCGTCAGACCTTTATCCTGACAACCTTATGCTGGGTCTCGTTGCCGGCATTCGGGGCTCTGCCGTTTTTGTGGCTGGGTATTGCGTATGTAGATGCTGCGTTTGAGGCGGTGTCCGGATTCACCACCACTGGCTCTACTGTACTGACAGGACTTGATTCACTTCCACCAGGGTTGCTTGTGTGGCGGTCGCTGATGCAGTGGATGGGTGGTGTTGGTATCGTAGTTATGGCGATCGTGCTTTTGCCATTTCTGCGCATTGGTGGAATGCAGCTGTTCCAGACAGAAAGCTCAGATCAAAGCGAAAAGATTGTCAGCCGTTCTATTGAGTTGATTCGCCTGATAAGCATGACCTATCTGTTGCTTACCGGTCTTTGCATTGTGCTTTACTGGTTTTCAGGTATGACCATGTTTGATGCGTTCAACCACGGTCTGACGACAATTGCGACAGGTGGTTACTCCACGCATGATAACTCCTTCGGATACTTCACGAATCCGGTGACTGGCTGGGTTGCGGTTGTTTTCATGATTGTTGGCGCGCTGCCGTTTGTGCTGATCATTCAGGCGTTGCGTGGTCAGCCGATGTTACTGTGGCGTGATCCGCAGGTTCGGGCGTTTCTGTGGCTTGTTGGTCTGATATCACTTGCTCTGACGATTTATCTGGGCGCATCCGGCAAAGCAGATAGTTTTGGCAGTGCGATCCTGCAGTCTGCGTTTAACGTGATTTCTGTGGTGACCGGTACTGGCTATGCCATGGGGGATTACACCTCCTGGGGGGCTCCGGTGATTGGGCTTGCCTTCCTGCTCAAGTTTGTCGGCGGCTGTACCGGCTCGACAACGGGCGGCATAAAGATCTTCCGCTTTCTTGTGTTCTTTGGAACTGTGGTCGCGCATATGCGCCGTATGGTGCGGCCGAACCGTGTGATCTCGGTGAGTTATGGCAATACCCGTCTGACGCCAGAGCTGACATTCTCCGTTTTGGCGTTCCTCGTGGTTTACATTGGCACAGTTGGCATTCTGACGCTTATTCTCTCTCTGTTCCATCTGGATCTTGTGACAGCGGTGTCAGCAGCTGCGACATCTGTTGGTAATGTTGGGCCGGGGCTTGGCACTATGATCGGGCCTGCTGGTAACTTTGGGCCGTTGCCTGATCCGGTGAAATGGATTTTGTGCGCTGCGATGTTGTTGGGGCGTCTGGAGCTGTTTACGGTTCTTATTCTTCTGGATCCTGATTTCTGGTCCAAGTAATCTCAAATGTAGGAAGGTCGCAATGCGATTTGAAGTGCCGCTGGTCACTGGCCGGCTGATTAAGCGTTACAAACGGTTTCTGGCTGATGTGACCCTCGATGACGGTGGGGCTGAAATTACAGCACACTGTGCCAATTCGGGCTCTATGATGGGTTTGAAAGATCCGGGTATCAAGGTCTGGCTGACGCCAAATGATGATCCCGGTCGCAAGCTGAAATACTCCTGGGAAATGCTCGGGATTGATGGGGCGATGGTGGGTATCAACACCAGCCGTCCGAATGGCCTGGTCGAGGAGGCAATCGCAGCAGGACGAATTCCGGAGCTGACTGGTTATGAAAAACTGCGCCGCGAAGTGAAGTATGGCAAGAACTCCCGCATCGATATTTTGTTGGAAGGTGCGGGTGATAAGCGCACCTATGTTGAGGTGAAAAATGTCACTCTGGCGCGCGAAAAAGGGATTTCAGAGTTCCCCGACGCCGTGACCGCGCGTGGCGCAAAGCATCTGGATGAACTGACGGATATGGTCCGGGCAGGTCATCGCTCTGCCATGGTGTATCTAATCCAGCGTGATGACTGTGATGCGCTTGTTCTGGCGCGTGATATCGACCCAAAATACGGTGAGGCATTTGATGCAGCAGTGAAAGCTGGTGTTGAGGTTTACGCGATTGGGTGTCGGCTGAATACTGATGAGATCGTTGCTGATCGGCCTGTTGAGGTGCGGTGTTAAGGTGGAAGAGCCTGAAAAAGCAGCCTGTCAAATGCCTGTGGTCCGGCTCGCTGTATACCTAAAACATATATTTTGATGATGAAGAGTGAACTCCTGAACTGAAAGCACCACATGGCATCCATGCAGTGTTGGACCAGAGTTCCCGAAGGTCGGGATGAGCAAGGCGGCAGGCAACGCCTGCGCTACTTGTTAGAAATGAGTCTTCGGCATTGGCTACGCGCCTTGCCCGGGCATTTTGATATGGACAACATCGCCTCTTATCCTGAAAGACACGATAGCCAGTTTCCTGGAAAGGCAACGGCTTTATTCAAACAGGTTTCCCTGTCCCAACAGGTCCATTACCCCTGACACCAACCGCTCTGACCAGTCATGCACTGCGTGATGCCCTTCAGACTTGGGCCCTTCCTCTCAGACCATGCAGTCACGCCTGAAAATCGGTTCCACCGGACCTTTGAAAGATGCGTTACCCCTCCCAGAAGCCCTACCCAGCCCACGACATGCTGACGGACGGTCCGCCAACGGCCCGTTACGTGGGCATGGGATTAGTATGAGGGCACATTTGAGCGAAGGGGATAAGTTTGTTTAAGATAGTCGCCAGTCCGATGTTGCTCATCGCTCCGTCAGCCTCGTCCAGAGTGCATTTGTGAAGGCCGGATCATTTCAGCAGATGAAACTGAAAAGCCCCGGCAGTGACGCAGGGGCTTTGGAAACTCCCGGGCAGAGCTCCGGTGGCTTATCAGCCTGCGGTATCTTTAGAGATTGGTGGCTGAAACTGCATGCCCAGATCCCACGGGAAGTAGACCCAGGTATCCTGAGAAACTTCAGTCACAATGGTATCAGCCAGATCGCGGCCCATAGGCTTTGCGTAGACGGTTGCAAAGTGTGCATTTGGCAACATTTCGCGAACAACCTTTGCAGTTTTGCCGGTGTCGACCAGATCGTCAATAATGAGAATGCCTTCGCCGCCTTCAGAGCCGACAACTTTGGGATCTATTGGCTTGATGACCCTTAACTCACCCTGATCGTCGTAGTCGTGATAGGATGCAATGCAAACTGTTTCGATGGTGCGAACACCCAATTCGCGCGCAATAATGCCAGCTGGAACAAGACCGCCACGTGTGATAGCTACAATCGCTGTAAATTCGCCCTTGTCGGCGAGACGCCAGGAGAGGGCACGGCAATCGCGGTGGAATTGGTCCCAGGAGACAGGGAATGCTTTGGATTGCTGCTGATTATCCATGTGTCTTCTTTCAAAGAAATTTTGTCTTCGCAGCTGCTACAGCTGCCCGGACGGCTTCACTGGCCTGTTTCAGTACATCATTTGACCTGGATCGTACAACAACCTGTGTGGAAAATGCCCCATCTTTTGACTGCGGATATGAGCCAATTGAGGTTTGGGGATAGTTTTTCTGGATTTCCCCCAGGTCTGTGGCAATGCGACTCTCAGGCAGGGCGGCTTCAATAGTCACAGAAAGCATCTTTTCACTGGTTTTCAGCGTTGGTGCGATGGCATTGACCATAGCCTGCATGATCGCAGGTACGCCTGCCATGACGTGTACGTTTTCCATTCTGAAGCCTGGTGCTATCGAGACTTTATTTTCGATCAGTTCGGCACCCTCAGGAAGGCGGGCCATACGCTTGCGGGGAGGGGTGAAGTTTTCTGCGCCGTAATGATCCTCAAGAAGCTTATATGCGCGTGGATCGAGATCAATAGAAACGCCAAAGGCCTTTGCGATGGCATCCGCTGTGATGTCATCATGTGTTGGGCCAATCCCACCGGAGGTGAACACATACGTGTACTCAGCACGCAGAGCGTTGACTGCTTCTACGATTTTTCCTTCAACGTCAGGAACTACTCGCACCTCACACAGATCAATGCCGATATCTGTGAGATAGGATGAAAGAAAGCCTATGTTTTTGTCTTTGGTGCGGCCAGACAGAATTTCATCGCCGATAACGACGTATCCAGCTGTGATGATCTTATTGGTCATGGCTTTCTTCATTCCTGAAATATGAGCGGCTTTGACAGCCAGTTCTAATCGGTATGGTCTTCCGGCGTCCACTCGTAGATCCAGTTCAACCGGTTAAGAAGCTGACCTGGCGTGTTGGACCGCATCATAAGATCCCGGGCAATGCGAAGAGGGAAACCCATATGGTACACCCGGTTATTCCACTTAACGAGCTTACTCATTTTTTCAATGCGTGGACGGCGGGCGGCTTCATAAGCCTGAAGGGCCTGGGGTGTTGCTCCGTGTTTGCCGATCATGACTGACAAGACTGCAGCATCTTCAATTGCCATTGCGGCGCCCTGAGCTGAAAACGGCAAAATCGCATGGGCTGCATCGCCGATAAGAGTTACAGGCCCTTGTGTCCAGGCAGGGCGAATGTCGACTTCACACAATGCCCAACGGGTCCATGTTTTCGGCAAATAGACCAGGTGCAAGGCCTCAGGTGTCCAATTGCGGAATTGCTTGCGGACATGAGCACTGCCAACCGGATGGGACCAGGTATCTTCTTTCCAGTCTTCCTTTGTGATGGCCACGATGTTGAGCAGCTTGCCATTCTTTACAGGATAGTGAACAAGATGGGCATTGCGAGCGAGCCAAAGGCCTGAGGTGCTTAGCAGGGGCTCCAGGTTGAAAGGCGGCTCTGCTGTTGCTCTGAAAGCCACAAAACCGGTGTGTTTGGCTGCAACGCCACCCAATGCATTCTGACGGATGCTTGAACGTACACCGTCTGCGCCGATGAGCAGATCAAACTGATCCGGCGTGCCAGCAAGAGATTCTGCGAACGCAGTTCCCTTGAGCTTAACAGTGTCACCGTTAATTTCGGCGGATTCCACCCTGGTACCCAGTCGTAAAGTGACTTCCGGTGTGTTCTTGACAGCTTCCAGAAGAAGCTGTTGCAGATCAGCCCGGTGGATCACATAGTAAGGTATACCATAGCGGTCTTCGGCAATACGCCCAAGTGGAACGGTTGTAAGTTGAGAACCATCCTGGCCGGAGCGTATATTGACGCTGGCCGGAGAGACGGCTCTGGACATGAGGGCAGGACCTAAACCAAGCGTCTGCAAACATCTCATAGCATTCGGAGATAACTGAATTCCCGCGCCGACTTCGGAAAGCTCCGGGGCAGTGTCGAATAAGAAAATGCGGTGGCCCTTACGGGCAAGGTATAACGCAGCTGTAAGTCCGGCGATCCCGGCTCCTGCTATAGCTATATTTTTTGGTATCATTACGCAGCTTGCCTGCCGTGCTTCGTCTGAGGTGTACGGTACAGGCAAAGCAGTGAGATTATTGATTATTCGTTTTATAATTCAAATGATACGATTGTTAAGCCGCATCAGGGACCCAGATACATTCAGCCGGGTTTGATTCTCTGGATCCCAGGTCCGCATCATATTGATAAAGAGTTGAGCAATAAGGGCAGACCACGTTGTCATCAGCGCCCATATCAAGGAACACATGCGGGTGATCTAATGGTGGGCGTGCGCCAATGCACATAAATTCTTTGGCACCGATTTTTATGGCGTGAACGCCTTTGCTGTTGTGAAAGTGAGGTACGACTTTACCGGCCATCTTTTCGCCAAGCTCCATAGAACAAAATTTTCGTCCCACAGTAAATTGGTTTCGGTAAAAAGGACAGGTTTTCTGTTTGATTGATTGTCTCGCCGCCTATGCGGTCCACAACTGTACTTCGTTTCATCACCTGGCTCCGAGATTTGGCGGCGAGACGGATGTGATTTCAGCCTCTGTGAATAGTTGAGGAACTCGCCCGGATTGACAGGTCTTTGGCCTTTTCTTTCCCGACCCTTACATTTAGGCTCCGCTGATCCCATAGATTTTCCTTACGTTAAAATTAGGTAATATGCCAATATTCAACAATAATGATCACCCTGTCGCTTATCTTGATGAAGGAGATGGCGACCCGATCCTGCTGATCCACGGATTTGCATCCAATAAGTTCGTCAACTGGGTGTATCCTGGCTGGGTTGATTTGCTGGTAAAGGATGGCCGCCGCGTGATTGCTATTGATAATCGTGGCCATGGCGAAAGCTATAAGTACTATAATGCAGAGGATTATGGCGCTCCGATTATGGCGGAAGATGCGCTGAAACTGCTGGACCATCTTTATATCGATAAAGCGGACCTGCTTGGGTATTCCATGGGTACCCGTATTTCTGCGTTTTGTGCGTTACAGGCACCGGACCGTGTACGTTCGCTGACCCTCGGCGGGATGGGGTATGGCTTGATCTCCGGTGTCGGTAATCCAGAGCCGATCATTGAAGGCCTGCTGGCGGACAGAATTTCCGATGTTAAGGACCGGACGGGGCGTTCCTTCAGGGCGTTTGCGGAGCAAACCGGGTCAGACCGACGGGCTCTGGCTGCTTGTATGCAGTCAGCCCGGAAGCCGATTTCTGAGGATATGGTGTCTAGGATTATGGCGCCGACACTCGTTGCTGTTGGGACAAACGATGACGTTGCGGGTGATCCGAAGGCACTTGCTGACCTTATGCCGAATGCCAGTTACCTGGAGATTATCAATCGGGATCATATGACCGCTGTTGGCGACAAGATTTTCAAAAAAGGCACATTAGAGTTTTTGGAGCAATTTTCATGATTAAAGGTAATGGAATGGACGGCTCCTTCCCTGCTGCGTCGAATGCGCCATAGTGGGGACTTGGCAATCACTTACTATACGAGAGGAACCATCCAATGCCGATAGTAACGATAGGTCTTGATCTGGCCAAGTCTGTTTTTCAGCTGCACGCGATT
>CANNAV010000080.1 GCA_947502585.1 uncultured Pseudovibrio sp. | reverse complement strand
ACATCTTCCTGTCTCGCCCTCTTCAGAAAATAGAGAAAAATGAGAGAGCGGACAACTTCCCTGACACAGAGGGCCTGACACAGAGGGGCTCCGCCCACATCTGCATTTTCAGCGCTGTATGGAGGCTTCATGATTCGTCAGAGCCGCATGAAACTTCGATTTTCGAAGACCCGGCTTATGGCTCTTCCTGCCACAGCGGGGCAGGTCTTATCATCATTACACAGGACTGATTGATGACGGACCTTAAAATCCTGAAGAGACTGAAGTAGTCCTATCTGTTCTGAGTGTAAATACCCAAGATCATTCATCTGCTCGGGTTTGCAGACTTCTACATCCCTGATAATCTCAGTTTCAATTACTTGTTGACTTTCAGCATCGTAATACTCAACTGTGATCCGAATTGCTGGTTGTATTGCTATTGCCCTACACTATGGTGATTCCCTCCCCACATAGCACAAATTACAGTATTTCCATCGACATTAGGGACGCTTGTCTGAGAACTTACCCGTCATATCGCATCAAGACTTTCGGGATATGGAGTGACGGCAGTATATATCCCCGGTTTCGCTGCGACAACAGGTTTGATATGACCATGGCCGGGTGATCGGCCATGGAGTGAACTCTTATTGCTATTGAACTGATACGGCAACACATCACGAGCTGATAGTGCCACCCTCAATTGCTTCCAGACGGAATGCCGCGGCCATCAGAGCACTGGTGTATTCGGTCTGTGGGTTATCGAAGACTTCATCCGACGTTCCCGCCTCCATCACTTTGCCATGCTGCATAACGACCACATCATTTGCAAGTGCCCGGACGACCTTGAGGTCGTGCGAGATAAACAGATACGCCAATCCATGAGCCTTTTGCAGATCACGGAGCAAGTCGACCACCTGTGCCTGAACGCTCATATCCAGCGCCGACGTCGGTTCATCGAGCATCACAAACTTTGGTTCCACCACCATTGCTCGCGCTATCGAGATACGCTGTCGCTGACCGCCTGAGAACTCGTGCGGATAACGGAACCTGGTGGCTGCATCCAGCCCCACTTCTTCCAGCGCCGCTGCAACCCTGGCTTCCCGCTCTTTGGTCGAGAGGTTGGGCATATGGATCTTCAGGCCCTCTCCGACAATTTCAGAGACTGACATACGCGGCGACAGGGAGCCGAATGGGTCCTGAAAAACAATCTGCATATCCCGTCGAAGCGGGCGCATCTGCTTCCAGGAAAGCTCCTGAATGTCAGAGTCATTGAAGCTGATCTCACCGTTTGAGGAGATCATACGCAGGATCGCAAGGCCCAGTGTGGTCTTGCCCGATCCACTTTCTCCCACAATGCCGAGTGTTTGCCCGGCGCGAACGACAACATCGATGCCATCAACCGCTTTGATATGACTGACCGTTTTACGCAGAAAGCCACGTTTGACAGGGAACCAGACCTTTACGTTTTTGGCTTCCATGACAATTGGCTGGCTGAGGTCACCTAGAGGAGGATGTCCCTTAGGTTCTGCTGCTAACAAATGTTGAGTGTACTCGTGCTGCGGGCACTCAAAGATGTCCTCGACGTCGCCCTGCTCCACGATTTTACCCTGTGTCATCACACAAACGCGGTCGGAGATCCGACGTACAATACCGAGGTCATGGGTGATGAAGAGCATTGCCATGCCTGTGCTCTTCTGCAGATCTTTCAGCAACTGCAGGATTTGCGCCTGAACCGTGACATCGAGTGCCGTTGTTGGTTCATCTGCAATCAGAAGGTCCGGCTCATTTGCCAACGCCATGGCGATCATGACACGTTGGCGCTGACCACCGGAGAGCTGGTGCGGATAAGACTTAAGGCGTTCTTCGGGATTTGGAATACCTACCTGGTCCAAAAGCTCCAACACGCGCTTCCGGGCATTGGTCTCGCCGAGTCCGCGGTGGATTTTCAGGATCTCCGCGACCTGCTGTTCAATGGTGTGTAGAGGGTTCAGTGAGCTCATTGGCTCCTGAAAAATCATTGAGATTCTGTTGCCACGCACCTGGCGCATTTCACTTTCTGTTGCCGCGATCAGGTCTTCACCCTGATAGACAATTTTGCCAGAGGGGTGGCTTGCAGAAGGATATGGTAAAAGCTTAAGCACAGATTGTGCTGAAACAGATTTGCCCGATCCGCTTTCGCCCACAAGTGCTAAAGTCTCGCCTTCCCTGATCTGGAAGGAAATCTGGTCAACGACGATATTTTCCTTGTCGCCGTGGCGGAAGGCTATGGAAAGGTCCTCTACAGAGAGGAGCGTTTGATTATCATTCATATGCGATCCTCCCTTTTTCAGTTCATCGTTTTACGTGGATCAAATGCGTCGCGGACCGCTTCACCAATGAAGATCAGCAGGCTGAGCATGATCGACAGAACGAGGAATCCGGTGATACCGAGCCAGGGCGCCTGAAGATTATTCTTGCCCTGCTTAAGCAGCTCACCCAGAGAGGCGGAGCCCGGAGGCAAGCCGAAGCCAAGGAAGTCCAGTGCAGTCAGCGTGGAGATGGATCCATTCAGGATGAACGGCATAAATGTGAGCGTTGCGACCATCGCATTTGGCAGCAGGTGACGACGCATAATCGTACCGTTGGATATACCAAGTGCCCGGGCTGCGGAGATGTATTCGAAGTTCCTGCCTCGCAGGAATTCTGCGCGAACCACGCCGACCAGGGCCACCCAGGAGAAGGCGAGCAGGATTGAAAAGAGGACCCAGAAACCCGGCGTCAGCACCGACGAGATGATCAGGATGAGATAGAGCGTCGGCATTGCCGTCCAGATCTCAATGAAGCGCTGGAGGCCAAGATCAATCCAGCCACCATAAAAGCCTTGCACGGCACCGGCACCAATGCCGATGACCGAGGATGCCAATGTCAAAGCCAGGCCGAAGAGCACGGAGATGCGGAATCCGTAGACAAGGCGGGCAAGAACATCACGGCCCTGATCATCCGTACCGAGCCAGTTCCAGTTGCCGACTGTACAGTTTGGATCATTCACCCCCTCTGCATAGCGCTCACAGCGCAGTTCCCTATCCATCATCCAGCTTGGAGGAGCTGGTGCCGGGACCGGAATTTCGTTGTTGACGGTCTGATAGGAATAGCGCACCGGAGGCCAGAGGAGCCAGCCATTGGCATTAATTTCTTCCTGAATAAATGGATCACGATAGTCCGTTATTGCAAGGAACCCGCCGAATTTCTCCTCCGGGTAGTCAGTAAAGACCGGTGTGAGCAACTCGCCCTTATAGAAGATCAGAAGCGGGCGGTCGTTGGTGATGAACTCTGCGCCCAGTGCCAGCACAAACAACACAACAAAGATCCAAAGGGACCAGTATCCGCGTTTGTTGGCTTTGAAATTCTGCAGGCGGCGCTGGTTGAGAGGTGACAGTTTTTGCTGCCTTTCAGGCGGCTGTGTCTGCTCTGGCAGCGGATTGATTGTTTCGTAGCCCTGATCCTGAAGGCGTTTTTCGAGTTGTGTGTCCATTGTTCGTTACACCTCCCGGCTTTCAAAATCGATCCGGGGATCAATCCAGGTGTAGGTGAGGTCTGATACCAGATTCACAATCAATCCAATCAACGAGAAGATATAAAGCGTGGCAAACATCACCGCGTAGTCGCGATTGAGCGCCGACTCAAAGCCCAGCAGGCCAAGGCCATCCAGCGAAAAGATCGTCTCGATGAGGAGAGAACCGGCAAAGAACGCCGAGATGAACGCCCCCGGGAAGCCAGCAACCACAATAAGCATCGCATTGCGGAAGACGTGACCGTAAAGCACCTGACGCTCTGTCAGGCCTTTGGCACGTGCGGTCTGAACGTATTGCTTTCGGATTTCATCGAGGAAAGAGTTCTTCGTCAAAAGCGTTGTTGTTGCAAAGGCGGACAGTGCCATCGCAGTCAGTGGCAAAACCAGATGCCAGAAATAGTCCAGGATCCGCTGTGGCCACGGCATGTCGCTCCAGCCCTCTGATGTGAGACCGCGGAGTGGGAAAAAGTCCCAGAAAGACCCTCCGGCAAAGAGAACAATCAGCATAATTGCAAACAGGAAACCGGGAATTGCGTAGCCAACAATGATGATGCTGGATGTCCAGACATCAAACGAGGTCCCGTCTTTTACTGCTTTCCGAATGCCAAGTGGGATTGAAATGCCATAGGAGATGAGTGTCATCCACAGGCCCAGCGAGATGGAGACCGGTAGCTTTTCGATGATCAGATCAACAACAGCAATGTCCCGGAAATAGCTTTCGCCGAAGTTGAAGGTCGCATAATCTAAAATCAGGCGCCCGAAGCGCTCCAGCGGGGGCCTGTCGAAGCCAAACTGGGCCTCAAGCTCCCTGATGAACTCCGGATCAAGGCCCTGTGCTCCCCGATATTTCGATCCAGCACTGTCTCCACCGCCCTGATTGGCAGCAGCAGAGCCCCCAAAATCACTTCCACCACCTGAAATGCGGCTGGTTGCGGATACACTATCCCCTTGCAATTGAGCGATAATTTGCTCAATTGGTCCGCCTGGCGCGAACTGAATAATGATAAAGTTGATCGCCATGATGCCGATGAGGGTCGGGATCATTAAAAGCAATCTACGCAGAATATAGGCGCCCATGGGCTTCTTTTGTCCCTAATCTTCGTTGCCGATGCGAGCGGCTTTTTCTGAATCCACCCACCACGTCGTTTCTACGGGGAAGTCATAGGCCGGCATATCATCAGGAATGCCGAACATGTCCCAGACAGCTACGGTGCGATAGGCCTTAAACCATTGCGGAACCCAGTAGTAGCCTGAACGCAGAACTCTATCCAATGCTCTTGCAGCAGTTATCAGCTCCAGTCGGGATGATGCATTGAGCGCCTTTTCCACCAACTCATCGACAACAGGCTCCCTGATGCCGGAAAGGTTGTAGGAGCCGATTGTATCTGCCGAAGCAGATGTCCAGAGGCTGCGGATATCTGGCCCAGGTGTCGGTTCTAAAGAAAAGCGAGTGTCCACAATGTCGAAGGTAAAGTTTTCGAGGCGCTTTTGGAATTGTGCCGGATCTACTACACGCAAGCTTGCTTTGATGCCTAAGAGCCTGAGATTTTTGACGTACGGCAGGACAACACGTTCAAACGCAGGTGAATTGGAAAGAAACTCCATTTCCAATTGCTTATTATCCGGTCCGATCAACTGCTCACCACGCCTGTTGTATCCCGCCTCTTCCAGCAAAAGGGCAGCTTCCCTGAGAAGACTGCGGTCCTGGCCTGATCCATTGGAAACTGGTTGTGTGATCGCTTCACCGAAAACTTCTTCCGGCAGGTCTTTCCTGTGAGGTTCCAGCAGCATCAGCTCGGCTTGACCTGGCACACCGACAGCTTTCATCTCCGAGTTTTCAAAGAAAGATTGGGTTCTGGTGTACAGGTCATAAAACAGCGCAGCATTTGACCACTCAAAGTCGAAGGCATATCCGAGCGCTTCACGGACCCTGGGATTGGAGAATTTTTCAAGTCGTGTGTTAAGGAACCATCCTTGCCCACCTGACGGCAGGCGGATAGCAAACTCCTTCCTGACAACACGCCCTTCTGTCAATGCAGGGAAGTTGTATTCTGTCGCCCACGCCTTTGACGAGTACTCTTCATGAAACGTCAAACGGCCCTTCTTGAAGGATTCAAATGTTGCTTGCCGATCACGAAAAAAGTCGAGGCGAATGATTTCGAAGTTGTGATGCCCATTGTTGACCGGCAAGTCTTTTGCCCAGTAATTCCCGGCCTTCCTGTACTCAATGTACCGCCCGATCTCATAGCGTCCCACCATGTATGGCCCGGAGGACAATGGCGGTGTCAGCGTTGACACCGCGAAGTTGTAGCGGGTGTAGTATGTTTTAGAGACAATAGGGAGAGTTGCAATCAATAAGGGAAGCTGCCGACTGTGATTACCTGAGAAAGAGACCGTAACAGTGTGTTCATCATGTGCGGTTGCAGAGACCATTTCCTTTATGGACTGACTGATAATCGGGTGCCCTTTTTCCTTCAGAAGGTTCAGACTGAAGGCAACATCTTCTGCATTGAGGACTGATCCATCGTGGAACCGGGCTTCTGGTCGGATTCTGAAGGTTACGAAGTTGCTGTCTTCCGAGACAAGAGCGCTTTCGGCCACCAGTCCATATACGGCATCCGGTTCGTCATAAGCACGAACCATCAGGCTATCAAAGCAACGTTCCATACCCGGTGGGGCATCTCCTTTGAGGTTGAAGGTGTTGAAGGTGTTGAAGGTTTGCGGGTTCTGGTTGTACCTCCAGCTCAGCGCAGTCATGGCGATCTTACCGCCGGCCGGAGCATCCGGATTAACGTAGTCAAACGCTGTGAAGTCCTTTGGGTACTTCAGATCACCAAAGACCGAGAGGCCATGGCTTAAGGTTCCTGCCTGAACAGGCAGGACTCCGCCAGGCACCAGAAAGGCTGCTGCCGTGGCTGCGCTGAAGTGCAGGAAGCTACGCCTGCTGACCTGGTTTAGCGCCATCAATCGGCTTCCTCTATCTTTCCGGCCTTCTCTTCGTCCCACCACCAGATGGTTGGAAAGCCAACAGCATATTCAGGAAGCTGTTCAGGATGGGAGAAGCGATCCCAGCGGGCAGAGAAGGTCACTGCGGAGGTCCAGCCCGGGATGACATATTGCTGCCATGACAAATACCGGTCCAAAGCTTTTGTAGCAGCTGTTAACTCTTCCCGGTCTTTTGCATTAATGATAATGTCTATCAGCTCATCAGTTGCAGGCTCTTTAATTCCGATATAGTTGCGCGAAACCTGATTGTCTGCTGAAACTGATCCCCAGAAGGTGCGTTGCTCATTGCCAGGGGAAAGAGACTGCACCCAGTACGTGTAAATCAGATCGAAATCCCTGCTGCGCAATCTATTTGTATACTGAGCGCTATCGACCGTTCGCAATTGCAAATCTATACCAATTTTTTTCAAGGAAGCCTGATAACGAAGTGCTACTTTTTCATACTGCCCGCTATTCATAAGGAATTCGATCACAAGAGGCTTACCAGTCTCTTTGTTTACCAGCTTGCCCTGTCTTTGAATGTATCCAGCCTCTTTCATAAGACTAAGCGCTTTTCTTAGGTTGGAACGCTCCTGCTGCCCATCCTCGGAAACAGGATTTTCATAGGGGACAGTATATAGTTCATCAGGAACCGGAGCTTTTAATGACTTTAAAATTTCCAGTTCACGACCTTCTGGTAAACCTGAGGCAGCGAGCTCTGTTCCGAAAAAATAACTATCTATACGCGTATACAGATCATAAAAAAGAACGCGATTGAGTTCTTCAAAATTCAATGCATAGTTCAATGCCCTGCGGACACGCCGGTCTTTAAAAATATCGCGTCTGACATTGACGGCAAAACCCATTGTCAGGCCGATACCACGGTAAGTTTGCGGGAATTTTTCTCTTACAATATCTCCTCTGTTTACCGCCGGAATATCATAGGCAGTCACCCAGTTTTTCGCTGTTGCTTCGGTCCGCCAATCAAACTGGTCAGCCTTAAATGCCTCTAGCTGAACCGTGTCATCCCGATAATAATCGAAAGAAATTTGGTCAAAGTTGTTTTTCCCAACATTCACATTCAGGTCTCTGGCCCAATAATCCTCAACACGCTGATAGCTGACGGAGCGTCCCGGTTCAACCTTATCAACTCGATAGGCGCCTGAACCCAGAGGGATTTCCAGCGTACCCTTTGAAATGTCCCTTGGCTCACCGTCCTTGCCTGTCGCCGTCCACCAATGCTTTGGCAGAACCATCAACTGCCCCATGATTTGGGGAGCCTCCCGGTTGCCCGGTGCGTCAAAGTTGAACCTGATTTCAGTTGGGCTTAAAATCTCATAGTCCGTTACATGGTCGTAATAGTTTCTGTAGTAATAGTTCAGGTTCCGCTGTTTTTCGAAAGACCATGCCACATCCTCAGTGGTAATCTGCCCTCCGTCGTGCCAGCGGGCATTGGGGTTTAAGCGATATACCACCCAGGAAAAATCTTCGGGAAACTTCAAAGCATCCGCGATGAGGCCATACTCTGTTGAGATCTCGTCGTCTGTCGGTGTTGTTAATGTATCGTAAATAAGGCCAAGCCCGATTGCCATAACCCCTTTGCTTGGCACAATATTCAAGCTGTCAAAGGTGCCAGTCGCCGAGAGCCGCACCTTGCCGCCTTTGGGAGCTTCAGGATTTACATAGAGAAAATGCTCAAAGCCCTCAGGCATTTTGGGCTCACCGATCAGCGTAGTTGCATACCGCCACTCAGGCTCACTGGTTTCTGCAATTGCTGCGGAGGATGTCAGACTTGCAATGGCAAGCGCCAACCCTGTCAGTGAGCTATATAGTCTGGTATGCACAGCATTCCTCCATAAATACAATCAGTAGTTCTGGCATAGAAACAGCACCACGCGCTGAAAATTGAACTTTTCTTGCAGTGTTCAGCCAGATTTAAACTAAGATTACGGCTGAAAACACTTCCGCGACAACGTCTTTTGCCAATATGACAAAAATTTAACTGGAAGAAGCGAGGAAAAGGTTAGCATTCACGTAAATTCAGACAATAAAAAAGCCGGGAGCAGATCCCGGCTCTTTGAAAATTCTACCCTCACATATGCGGGAGGGATGTCATCTCAACATTAATTGATCGGCACTGGATTTTCTGAAAGTGAACGCAGGTAAGCGATCAGGTCAGCACGTGGCTTATCTTTCTTCATACCCGCGTAGCCCATGTTTGTACCCGAAATATGTTTCTTAGGCGCTTTGATGAACTCGTTGAGTTGCTCGAAAGTCCACTCAGGATTGCTTGTAGCAAACTGCTGCATCGCTGAGGAATAAGAGAACCCCTCATGAGATGCAGGTACGCGACCTACAACACCCCAGAGACCTGGGCCAACTTTGTTTTTCCCGCCCTGATCAAAAGTATGACAAGCTGCACATTTTTTAGCTTGTTTTGCACCAGCATCCGCAGAAGCGGTGGTGAGCAGCTCTTCAATTGAGACGACCTTGACTTCTTCCGCGGCTTCATCACCTGCGCCATTATCGGCACCAGCGACTTCAATCTCAAACCCGCGTTTTTCGTCTCCATGAGGCTTAAAGATGACTTCCGTCAAAACATTCAGGCCCATGAATACAACCAAGGCGAACAGAATTGCGCCGGCAATTTTGTTCAGTTCAAACGAATTCATAGCTCACATGCTCCGAATATCTGGTCAGGTCAGCCTTTATGCAGCTGGCATAGCACCTAACTCAATCTGTGAATTTTGCTGGGAAAGTACAGTTATTTTCGGGCAATTGTCCATTATTTAATTAGTGTTTTTCCTAGGACTTTTGCAGTGATGTGGACCACCGGTTTATCTTTGGGAGCTCAAAAAGCCAGGGAACACAAAAACTCCCGCCAATCAGTAGGTTAAAATAGCTATAAATTACTGATTTATTCGAGGATATCCCGCTCAGACCAAATCAGGTTGCAGTTAATGTGCCAAACAACCATTCGTCTGAACCCGGGAATATGCGACAATATATCACACCGGAGCAATTTCAGACCCGGGGATTTCATTGGAGAAAACTAAATTGGATACCAAACGCGCTTATTCTTGAGGTCTTTTCATATTTAGTGCCGCCTCTGAGTATTATTAAGGTTTGCAATCCCTCACATTCAGGGCAATTTGTGTACGGGGCTTTCCGCGACTATTGGCGAAGCCGCAAATGTATCAGGTTCTTAAATCGTCGTGAGTATAGTGATGTCAGATCAGCGCAAAGTCGTGTTTCAAGGAGAAGTGGGCGCGAACTCCCATATGGCATGCAACGCCGTTTACCCGGAGTACCAGGCAATCCCTTGCGCGACATTTGAAGACTGCTTCCAGACGATTGAGAACGGCGAAGCAGAACTTGGGATGATTCCGATTGAAAATTCGGTTGCCGGGCGTGTTGCGGACATTCACTACCTGCTCCCACGCAGCAATCTGCACATCATAGGCGAATACTTTATGCCGATTCGGTTTCAGCTTATGGGCATCAAAGGCACCACGATTGAAGAGCTGAAGAGCGTCCAAAGCCATATCATGGGGCTTGGACAATGCCGAAAATTCATTCGCAACCATAACCTTAAGCCGCTCATTGGTGCTGACACAGCCGGTTCCGCGCGTCAGGTTGTTGAAGGGGGCGACAAAACAATTGGCGCCTTTGCCCCAGAGCTTGCTGCAGATGTCTATGGTCTGGATATCCTCGCACGTGATTGTGAAGATGCTGCCCATAACACGACCCGTTTTGTTATCCTTTCTCGCGAGAAGAAACAGACTGCGAACACAGGTCAGCCGATCATTACGACTTTCATTTTCCGCGTTCGGAACGTTTCTGCCTCTCTTTACAAAGGGTTAGGCGGATTCGCTACCAACAACGTCAACATGACAAAACTGGAATCCTATCAGCTTGAGGGGCAGTTTTTTGCATCCATGTTTTACGCAGATATTGAAGGGCACCCGGAAGAACCTAACGTAGCCCTTGCACTTGAGGAACTGGCGTTTTATTCGACTGAACTGAATATTCTTGGGGTGTACAACGCCAGCCCGTTCCGCGAAAAAATTCGGGAACCTGAGGCTAACCGTGCTTTGCGCCCTACACCAGGGAAATAACAGTTTCCGGCCTTGCTCCAGCGGTGAGCCACCTATGTATCGTTCCGGGCGCTTATGATCCGGGTTAGTCACAAGGACTTTACATGTCTGAATTCAAGTTTGATGCATTGTGCATCGGCAATGCAATCACTGATGTCTTCTCTCATGTAGAAGACAGCTTTCTCGTTGAGCAGTCTTTGGTGAAGGGTTCCATGCGTCTGGTCGATACAGACGAAGCGTTGCGCCTTTATGGCCTGATGGGCCAAACAACACGGATCTCCGGCGGCAGTGCAGCCAATACTGCTGCTGGTATTGCTTCTCTTGGTGGCGCACCGGCCTTTATTGGTAAGGTCGCAGCTGATGAAGTAGGGGACGTTTTTCGCCATGACATGAACAGCATTGGCGCGCACTTCAACACGGGCCCGCTGCACGATGATCTTGCGTCTGGCCGTTCCATGATCCTGATTACCCCGGATGGTGAGCGGACCATGAACACGTATCTGGGTGCGGCGACCAGGTTGACCGCTTTCGATATTGACCGCAACGTGGTTGCCAGTTCTGCGGTCACCTACATGGAGGGCTACCTCTGGGACGAAGACGCAGCAAAGAGTGCTTTTCTTGAAGCTTCCAGGATTGCCCACGAAGCAGGGCAACTGGTGTCGCTTTCCTTGTCAGACAGCTTCTGCGTCGATCGGTTCCGGGATGAGTTCCTAGAGCTGATCCGGGAAGACAAAGTCGACATCCTGTTTGCGAATGAGCATGAACTCAAGGCACTCTACCAGACCTCCGACACTGAAACTGCGATTGCGTTGGTGCGCAGGGATTGCACACTGACTGCCCTGACGTTGGGCTCAGAAGGCGCTATGGCGATCTCTCGCGAGGAAACCGTACATGTGCCGGCGATTTCCATCGTGGGCGGTGTGAGCGACCTGACAGGCGCGGGTGACCTGTTTGCCTCTGGCTTCCTGTTTGGTCTGGCGCGTGACTTCAGCCTTAGCGATTGTGCTGAGCTGGGGTGCCTTTGCGCCGGTGAGATTATCAGCCATATTGGAGCGCGCCCTGAAAAGCCGCTCAATCAGATTGCAGAACAGACTGGCTTCATTTTCAAAGCCTAGCACCTTGCTATTTGGTGGTGATAAAACAGACAGCTTTCGGGTCGGCTTTTTTATTTACTGATCTGCTGAATAACTTCTGCGTTGTTGACCCGAAAAATGAGCGGCTGTGCGGTGCCGATATTCATGCACTCAGTTTCTTGCTGTTTGAGTGTGCAGGTCTTAGAGATCAGTCCCCGAATTCTATTTCGGCGTGAGGAGATGGTGGCGTTTTTTCCATTTACCAGCTGAGGCAGAACTGGGAGTTTGAACACACCTGGTCTCTGTTGGCTGTCATCTCCACACTTTCGCCACCGGGCGGTACGGCATGCATTTCGACTTCTTCAACGCCCCTGGCGGTCAGCTCAGGATTGCCTTGACCTGAGAAAATCCTCAGCGCATTCCATTCGCTTTGCCCATGGCGCACCAACACCAACAATCCGATAAAACACACCCCTCAGATCTTCCTGGATGTAGCTGGCGGTCTCATTGCCAATACCTTCCAGAACTCTTCCGAGCTGCTGTCCATCTCAGCGTTTTCCGGCTGGAGTCTAACATTGCTTCAAAGCAATTGTAGACCGGACTGGCATCAGTCCAGGGATTATTCCATCTGCCTTGGCAAGGCCTGGAACGGACTTGACCATTTTTTCAAGCTTCACAGGAATACCGTCGCAGATAAAACACTTTGCAAAAATGAAGCGAGGCAGCTCAAACTGCCTCACACAATGTACTATTCTGGTTTTTTCTTCATCTTTTAGTGCAAGCCCGCCATCCGGTTTTATTGGCTTAAACGTCTGCCAGGTCCTCAACAGAAAGAACCTTCCCTTCTTCATCAAGGCGATAAACAACAGGCTTGCCTGTACCCAGTTCGCGCTTGAGGATTTCTTCAGGTGAAAGTCCTTCAAGTTCCATGATGAGGGAACGCAGAGAGTTCCCGTGTGCAGCAACAATCACACGATTGCCTTCGAGAACTTTAGGAAGAATGTCGGAACGATAGTATGGCAAGGTGCGCTCTGCAGTCATCTTCAGGCTTTCACCGCCTGGAGGAGGAACGTCGAAAGAACGACGCCAGATGTGAACCTGCTCCTCACCAAATTTCTTACGGGCTTCATCTTTGTTCATGCCGGTAATGTCACCGTAGTCACGCTCGTTCAGAGCCTGATCTTCGGATGTCGGAAGATCTTCCTGACCGAGCTCACCAAGGATCAGCTTAAGAGTGTGCTGAGCCCGCAGCAGATCAGAAGTGAACGCCAGATCAAATGTCAGATTCATTTCTTTGAGTTTTTTACCGGCAGTTGTTGCTTCCTCAACACCCAGCTCTGTCAGGTCTGGATTTTTCCAGCCGGTGAACAGGTTTTTCAAGTTCCATTCGCTTTGTCCGTGACGGACGAGAACCAAAAGGCGTTCCATTAAGCTCTCCTAAGGAGGTTATGTTTGCTTGAAAACAGTTGTCATGGATGGGCTGTTTCAAGTCTCATTTCACATATCTTGCTAATTGCTCGTCAGAGCACTTCGCATTCATTTACACTCGTGCATCGCACTCTAACATCTTTGTTAGAACGAATTCCTGAAGTTGGACTA
This sequence comes from uncultured Pseudovibrio sp., assembly GCA_947502585.1. Lineage (GTDB taxonomy): Bacteria > Pseudomonadota > Alphaproteobacteria > Rhizobiales > Stappiaceae > Pseudovibrio. Next base: position 2,062 of record CANNAV010000080.1, on the reverse strand, counting down.
AATCCGGTCAAACGGAACACGCTCCAGAGCATGTTGTGTTCATATCCATTCACGCATCACACCCTGGCTCCATATTTTTATGCATCTGCACATCCGAAAACCGGAGCCATTTTTCGGAAATACGCTCTGGCAAGCAGGCGTGCATTGTGGGTCAATCATCGTTCAGGCCGAGAACATCAGCCATTGAGTACAGGCCCGGTTGCTGATAGCGCGCCCAGAGAGCTGCTTTCACGGCACCACGAGCAAATAGTTGTCTATCCGTTGCGATATGTGAGAGATCTATACGCTCTCCCTCGCTCGCAAACATCACTGTATGTTCACCTACGACAGATCCTCCCCTCAATGTTGCAAAGCCGATGTCGCCTCTTTTCCGTTCACCCGTAATGCCGTTTCGTGAGCGAACACTATGGCTTTCAAGATCAATCCTGCGACCTTCAGCTGCCGCCTCGCCCAACAGCAAAGCAGTACCTGAAGGGGCATCAACTTTATGTTTGTGATGCATTTCCAGGACTTCGATATCAAAATCTTCATCCAGAGCTGCTGCAGCCTTTTTTATGAGGCTTGCGAGCAGGTTAACACCCAAGCTCATATTACCTGATTTTACAATGCAGGCTGATGTCGCGGCGTGGGCAAGTTCGGCAGACTGGTCAGAGGTCATGCCGGTTGTACCGATGATATGCACAATTGAATGACGCGCCGCAGCTTTTGCAAACCCAACAGTTGCCTCTGGCACGGTGAAGTCCAGCACGCCATCTGCATTTGCAAATGCAGCATCCAGATCATCCGTCAGCACAACGCCGAGTTTACCGCATTCTGCAAGTTCACCAGCATCTGCGCCCAAAAACCCGGAGTTTTTGCGCTCGACCGCGGCTGACACCACAACCTTGTCCATTTCGGTTACTGTGCGTACCAGAGCACGCCCCATTCGGCCTGCGGCGCCGACAACAACCAGTCGCATGTCACTCATCACGTCCCCCAAGCCTGTGAAAGCTCCTCAAAATCCAGTCTGGAGGGGTATAGCAGGCGCAATAAAGAGTTTCAAACTCATATGGGATTGGTGACCTGGAGTTTGTTGCGCCACGCTTAGCTGGTTCTCCTTTCAGACATAGTCGTATTCGCTCAGTACTGTGCAAGAACCTGCCAAAACTGCTCCACCTATGAGGAATTCTCAAGTACACCTGAACAAAAACCTCATGAAATTCATATGCTTACGTTTAGATAGCTGATAGCTTACTCAAAAGGCGGTGCAATTACACCATTCACGCTTTTGGCTCTAAATATTTGTTTTAGCTCACATTTTTTCGGAGAACCAGGTGTTTTTCGAGAATGCGCCTCATCTTTACAGAGCTCAAGACTACAGCAGGGCTGCGTTTTGCGCATTTCCGTGACCAGGGCAACGGCTCCCGCAAGGGGATACTATTATGGATAATATACGCGGCAGCGCCTGGATGGTGCTGGCAATGGTGGGGTTTGCCATTGAAGATACGCTGCTAAAAACGGCAACGACTTCAGTACCTGTTGGACAGACACTGATGTTGTTTGGTATCGGTGGTACATTCGGCTTTTTGCTACTGACCTGGAGGCGTGGTGAACAGGCGTTTACACCAGAAGCGTTGAAGGCAACACTCTACACACGTGCAGTTTTTGAAATTACAGGACGACTGTTTTTCCTGCTGTCACTAGCGCTGAATACACTTTCCAGCACCTCTGCTATTCTTCAGGCTACTCCAATTACAGTCACTTTGGGCGCTGCCGTGTTGTTTGGCGAGCGCGTGAACTGGCAGCGGTGGCTTGCAATCGTGATCGGTTTCATAGGCGTGCTGATGATTATCCAGCCAAGTTCAAAAAGTTTTCAGGTGACCTCAATCCTCGCCGTCGTCGGTATGATTGGCTTTGCCGGACGCGATCTGGCAACACGCGCTGCACCTCCTGCCCTTTCAAACATGCAGCTTGGCGTTTACGGGTTCGCAGTGCTCATTCCAACTGCCCTCTGTGTCAGGGAAGTTGTCCGCTCTCTCATTTTTCTCTATTTTCTGAAGAGGGCGAGACAGGAAGATGTAGT
>CANNAV010000079.1 GCA_947502585.1 uncultured Pseudovibrio sp. | reverse complement strand
TGGTGATGGTGCTTATGATGGCTCCCCGACACGACAGGAAATAGCAGAGCGCTATGACGGGGTTGAGGTCATCATACCACCGCCCAAAACAGCAGTCCCCAGCCCTGAGGCTGAGAGCGCTCCCACTGCTCGTGATCGGGATATTCTTCTCATTCAGAAACATGGCAGAATAGGGTGGCAGAAACAGACAGGGTATGGGCAGCGCTCACGGGGCGAAACCTTGATGGGGCGCTACAAACAAATCTTCGGGACCACTTTCAAGTCCCGTGATTTTAAAAATCAGAAGACGGAAGCCAAAATCAATGTCTCCGTCCTCAACAAAATGACAGTACCTGGACGTCCGACGTTCGAGCCCATCAGTGCGACCTGAGTTAAGCGGGTAAAGGCGAGCTGTACCCAGAACTACCTTTGTGCAACACGGCCGGTTCACACCTGAATTTTGGGGCAAAATGGTACCAATTCAGTCGCCATCTCTATCTGGCCTGGCTCTATTTTTGCGTTCGCCCAGTTCCCGGTTTATCTGCTTCCATGGATCCTTAAACCTGTTGCGATACACATTGGTAAAGCAACAACGGCAACACCTTAGCCATGATGTGGAAGCTGCGCTTTTCGCACCACTTGCTTCTCAGGCGTGTCCATGTTAGCCGCACAGGAAGTTGGGCACATTTAGGAGAATCCCTGGTATGGTACAGCCGCTGGTTATCGCCCCTTCCGTTCTTGCATCAGACTTTTCCAGGCTGGGGAAGGAAGTTCGTGATGTTGTTGAAGCTGGAGCAGATTGGATCCATCTGGATGTCATGGACGGTCATTTCGTTCCAAACATCACCTTCGGCCCAGACGTCATTGCAAAACTCCGCCCTCACACTGACAAGGTCTTCGACGCTCACCTTATGATAGAACCATGTGATCCGTACCTTGAAGCCTTTGCAAAAGCTGGCTCAGACTACATCACCGTTCACGCCGAAGCCACCAGGCACCTGGATCGTTCCCTTCAGGCAATCCGTAACCTGGGCAAAAAAGCTGGTGTTTCCCTGAACCCGGCCACGTCAGAATGCTCTCTGGAATATGTGTTGGATCGTCTCGACCTGATCCTCGTCATGACCGTAAATCCGGGCTTTGGCGGACAAAAATTTATCCAGTCACAGGTTGAGAAAGTCGAGCGAATCAAAAGCATGATCGGCGACCGCCCTATCCGCATCCAGATCGATGGTGGCGTCACCGCAGAAACCGCTCCTTTGGTCACCAGGGCTGGTGCTGATACGCTGGTCGCAGGCTCCGCAGTCTTCAAGGGCGGCACAGTCGAAAGCTACCGCGAAAACATTGCAGCGATCCGCGCAGCAGTTCAGCTCTGATCTCTGATCCTGAAATGCAAAAGGCCGCCCCGGAGGTGGCCTTTTTTGTTAGTACGTTGCCGTTAGTCCAATGAGCTCGCGGCTTCTGCAACTGCATTGAGAAACAAGGCCGAATCTGTCCCAAACGTCATGAACTGAAAGCCGGCAGCTTTTGAATGCTGAAGATGCCCTTTAGAAGCACAATAGATCCCGGCAATTTTCCCGGCTGCACGGGTTTTCCGGGCAATATCCTTCTGCATCTCCAGAGACGCATCAGAAACAGGTTCCACGCATTTCCCGCCAGAAACGGTCAGTGACAGGTCAGCGGGGCCGACAAAAATGCCATCCAGACCATCAACAGCAAGGATGTCTTCAAGCGTTTCATAGGCTTCTGGTGTTTCAATCATGGCAATAGAGAGCGTCTTCTCATCAGCCGACGCAAAATAAACATCCATAGAAACACCAGCAGCCATCGTCGCCCCAACAGCACCATAGCTACGTGCACCCAATGGCGGGTACTTGCAGAATTCCACCAGCTTCTTTGCGTCGTGCACTGAGTTGATCATCGGCGCAATAATCACTTCTGCGCCCGCATCCAGCAACCAGCTGGCAGTCCTGAAGTCATCTACGCAGATTCGCGCAACCGCATGCCCCCCACCAGTAATGATCTCTTTGATAGAATCACGCGCTTCGTTAGTGGTCAGCAAACCATGCTGCAAATCCAGTGTGATTGCTTTATAGCCGCCTCTTAAAAATAAATCAGAGAAAATTGGAGAAGGCAGACTTGCCCATGCACTCACAATCGTCTGCCCTGCTCTCAACTTCTCCGCCAGACACTTACTCTCAGTCATACAATGCCTCATCTGATTGAGCACAGGCACCATCAAACTAGGCAGCACCAGCTCTAAAACACAATTATCATTCAAACAAAAAAGCCGCCTCCCTGACAATACCAAGGGAAGACGGCAAATTCTCTGGTTAAAGGTTCTTTTAGTGAGCCTGCTTAAGGAAAGCAGCTTATGCTTCCTCAGCAATTTCTTTTTTCGCAACAGCCATCAACTCTCTCATGGTGCGGCGAATCTGATGTTCAGACTGCTGAATACCTGCATCCGAAAAATCTTTGGAAATACGACCAAAAATTTGTTCGTCACCCGGCTCTTCAAGATCAGTCTGGACGATCTTTTTGGTGTAATCTTCTGCGATGTCTCCGGCCAGACCAAGCTTTTCAGCAGCCCACTGGCCCAGCAGCTTATCGCGCCGCGCAGTAGCTTTGAAAGCAAGTTCAGAACCCATAGCAAAACTGCCTTCAAACGCGTCAGCTCGTTTGTCAAACGTGCTCATCTATTCCCTCCTGGCTCAGACAATGTAAAAAGTCCCTTCCTCTTACAAGCCACGCTATAACTTACGTAAATCATTGTACGCAACTTCTATTTGCAGGTCAAAAGCCTTTAGTTGTAATTCGCTATATTTCAGGGGGCATTTATGCCATTCAAACAGGGCGATTTATTAATGTTAATGAACATTAATAAATCGCCCTGATCAAGCCTCAAAGACCCTGAACCAGAAGGCATCTTAGGCCTCAATCGAAATCACTGGCTAATCGAGATCATGCATCGCGACAAGGATGTTACCCTTGGCGAGGATCGCTATACAAACCGGCTCGATCATGCCCCAAGAAATATTTTCACACTCATAAGCGCTACCCTCACACTGCTCAAAAAAATCGGAAAGTCACCAACAAGAGCAATCGAAAAGGTACAGGACAATCGGAATACAGCTATATCATTCCTGACAAACGAAAACAGCCCGCACTTTCATTGAATCACCCTGACATTCAAATTACCCATTTGTGCTTTATCAAAAATTCGGTTAAGTTCCGCGCCGCATAGCGGGATCGCGATTTTCGCATTGACGAAAGATGCGAAAGCCAGGCCGGAGAAGCATTTGCAGCATTTTTGCTCGAATGTGTTATAAGGCATTTGGTTTACGCATCGACGTCATCCGTAAGACTTATTCTATAAACGCAATGGTAAGTGCCAATGAACCGCCGTCGGCGAATTTACGAAGGCAAGGCCAAGATCCTCTACGAGGGTCCTGAGCCGGGAACGCTGATTCAGCACTTCAAAGATGATGCTACAGCCTTCAACAACGAAAAGCATGAAGTCGTTGATGGAAAGGGGGTCCTGAACAACCGGATTTCTGAGTACATTTTCAACAATCTGAATAACATGGGCATTCCAACCCATTTTATTCGCAGGTTGAACATGCGCGAGCAGCTGATCCGTCAGGTGGAAATTATCCCGATTGAGGTTGTTATCCGCAACGTTGCTGCAGGTTCTCTGTGCAAACGCTTGGGATTGGAAGAAGGCACGCAGCTTCCACGCTCCATTATCGAGTTCTACTATAAGAACGACGATCTTGGAGATCCGCTGGTTTCTGAAGAACACATCACCGCTTTTGGTTGGGCCGCTCCTCAGGAGCTTGATGACATCATGGCGCTAGCCATCCGCGTCAACGACTTCCTGTCCGGTCTGTTCATGAGCGTGGGTATTCGCCTCGTAGACTTCAAGATCGAACTTGGACGTCAGGTCGAAGGCGACATGATGCGCATCGTCCTTGCAGACGAGATTTCTCCAGACAGCTGTCGCCTGTGGGACACGTCCACAAACGACAAAATGGATAAGGACCGGTTCCGCCAGAACATGGGCGGAATGGTAGAGGCTTATCAGGAAGTAGCCCGTCGGCTTGGTATCCTGATCGACAACGACCGCCCGGGACATTCCGGACCAGTTTTGGTCAAATAATCAATGAACGGGCCCCTGCGGCCCGTTTTATACTTTTGGAAGAAGCATGCTGCCGCATGGGTATTGAACTATCTCACTACCTGCGCTCATTTTTGCTTCCTCAGCATAGATTCCCGCGTTATGAACGCGCGCAAAAAATGGATTTTTGCGGCAGGCCACAGCAAACCGCTTGAATCTTTTATTTTGGTATGGAAGGACCAGTTAGAACCATGAAGGCACGTGTGACCGTCACTCTTAAGAACGGTGTTCTCGATCCACAGGGCAAAGCAATCGAAGGCTCCCTTGGTTCTCTTGGCTTTGAAGGCGTCGAAGGCATTCGCCAGGGTAAAGTGTTTGACCTTGAGCTGGCTGATCGCACCGATACTCAGGCAAAAGCTGACATTCAAGCCATGTGCGAACAGCTACTGGCAAACACTGTCATCGAAAATTACTCTATTGAACTTATCTGAAGTAATCCGATAAGAAAACCTGCGAGGGCACAAACGTGCAAGACGATACAGGCCGGATAGTCCGGTTCATGGTTATCAAAGCGATCATCTTTATTGGCTTGCCCGCTGCCCTCTCTGTTCTTGCGGTGTTTTTACTTCTGTAAAATCTCGTCTGTGACAAGCGGCCCTCCATCCAAGAGGATACAATCATGAAATCTGCAGTGATTCTGTTCCCCGGCTCCAACCGGGATTGCGATATGATCAAAGCGCTGGCGCAGATCTCCGGCCAGCCTGTTGCCACGGTATGGCATGCTGAAACTGAGTTGCCAGATGCAGATCTTTACGTCCTGCCAGGCGGCTTCTCCTATGGAGATTACCTGCGCTCAGGTGCGATTGCAGCACGTTCTCACATAATGCCTGCTCTCAAAGCCGCAGCAGATCAGGGGCGTCACGTTCTGGGTGTATGTAACGGTTTCCAGATGCTGACTGAGGCAGGCCTGTTGCCGGGGGCATTGATGCGCAACGCGTCCCTCCACTTCGTGTGCAAGGAAATTATGCTGGAAACCATCAGCACCAACAGCGCATTCACATCACACATGGAAAAAGGCAAGGTCTGGCGTTGTCCGGTGGCGCACCATGACGGCAACTACTTTACTGATGCTGAAACCCTGAAAGAACTCGAGAGCGAAGGCCGCGTCGCATTCCGCTATGCTGACGGTACCAACCCCAATGGTTCTCTCAACGATATTGCAGGCATCACCAGTGCCAAAGGTAACGTTCTCGGCATGATGCCTCACCCTGAAAATCTCTTTGAAGATCTTCATGGCGGCCTCGAAGGTCGGGCTTTGTTCGAAAGCGTGATGCAAAGCCTCGCTGCTTAATCAGCAAAGACAACAAAGACCGGGAATGCTCTGCACTCCGGTTTTTTGTTGTCTGAGGTCCTTAGAGCGAATTCCCGAAAACCAGCTCCGGTTTCAGGTTAAGAATACGCATTATAATAAGAAGTTATGGTTTGATGCGTGAATACAGATGAACGCAATATGCTCTAAATGAACGCAAAGCCAATCCCGGTCAGGCCAAGCAGCACAACAACCACCCATGGCGGTGATTTGAAAGAAACCAGCAGCACATAGCCGCAAAGCGCAGCTGCAAAGTCTTTCTCTTCAAGGATCGCACTGGTCCAGACAGGCGCATACAACGCCGCTCCGAGAACACCAACCACAGCCGCATTTGCTCCGGCCATGACGCCACGCGCAGATGGTATCTGACGCAGCACCGCCCAGTAAGGCAGACCTGCAATCAGAAGCAGTGCACCCGGCAGGAAGATGCCCAGCAAGGCGACACATGCCCCAATCCATGCGGCATAACCTGTCTGCATTTCAGTACCCAGATATCCGGCAAACGTAAACAAAGGCCCCGGCACAGCCTGCGTAGCGCCATACCCGGCAAGAAATGAACTTTGGCTCACCAGACCGTTGCCAACAACCTCAGCTTCCAGCAGCGGAAGAACTACGTGTCCTCCACCAAAAACAAGCGAACCGGAATGATAGAAGCTGGCAAACACGCCCGGCAACGGGTCAACAACCATGTCACTCAGAACAGGCAGACCAAACAGCAAGACTGCAAACAGAAGGGCAGAAAGAAGACCAATCCACCCCTTTGGGGCAAAAAGAACCTCACGCACTTCGGTTTTGGGCTCAGAGCGGCAAAACAAAAAACCTCCCAGACCACCTGCCACAATTGCTGCAATTTGCCCTCCGGAACCGCCGAAGGCAACAACCAGAACCACGGCCAGCACTGCAAGCCCCGCTCTGAATTGATCTGCACAAAAGTTGCGTGCCATGCCCCAGACAGCCTGAGCAACGACAGCTACAGCCACCAGCTTGAGGCCATGGATCAGGCCCATACCAACAGGACCTTCAAAAGCACTGGCCCAATAGGCAAACCCAAAGAGCAGCAATGCTGACGGAGCTGTAAAGGCAAAGAAGGCTGCCAGGGCACCCAGTGGCCCGGCCCGCATAAGCCCAAGCCCAAACCCGACCTGACTGCTGGCTGGTCCTGGCAAAAACTGACACAACGCAACCAGATCGCCATAGGTTTCCTCGGATAGCCATTTCCGGTTCTTTACGATTTCTTCGCGGAAATATCCCAGATGAGCAACCGGCCCACCAAACGAGGTCAAGCCCAGCATGAAAAAGGCAACGAATACCTCCAACACATGACCTTTGACATGTACTTCAGGAAGGTTGGCCGGGCATTCTGTAAAACTCATGGACAGCTCAATCGTATTCCAAAAAAGAAAGCGAAGCAGCATATAAGACACAGAGGTGACATTCGGATAAATACACAAAATGCATTAATACTAGGCAGCCACAACTGTCTTTAGTGCAACATTACGAGGAAGCTCATTATAGCGTCGTTGATAGGCCCGCGACAATGCCGTCGGTGAGCCAAATCCGACCCGCGCAGCAACACTTTTCAAAGGCCGGCCTGCTTCAAGATCCAACTTAGCCAGTGCCAGTCGCCAGTTGCTCAAATACGAGCCCGGCGTCTCTCCCATGATCTCTTTAAAATGCACAGCAAACTGCGTGCGCGACATGCCTGCAACCTCAGCAAGACTTTCTAGGCGCCACTGCTTTGAAGGATTTTCATGAATAGCAACGAGCGCTTGCGCCAGATTAGGATGAGCCAACCCGGCGATCAATCCGCTGCAAGCAACACCGGACCGCACTGCATGGCGTAGCAACCGGATCACCACCACTTCACACAAGCGGTTAATCACTGCCGTACTTCCACACTGCGGCGAAAGCACTTCCTCCACCACCAATGCTGCAAGGCTCTCCAGCTCAGGCGCATCTGTGAGGTAGACCTCCACGTAGTCAGGCAAAGCAGTACTCAGCTGAGACCCCGGCCCCCCGAACTCAACCTGCGCTCCGGCAAGCACGACAGTATCTTCGCAGATACGTTTAACTTCGGTAGGGTTGTTGGGCCTGGCAGGAAGAAACACAAGCTTCCGGAAACCCTGCATACACCGAAGAATAAAAAAGTTTCCCTGGAGCACATCCTCCTCAGTGTTTTGAAGAATATATGCCTCCACCTTAAAGCGCTCAATAAGCGAAGAAAGACGATCGTATCCCAGCTTTCCTGGTTTCACCTCAGCAAGTGCAGCTGCCATATTCGTACTTTCAGTCAGTTATTTCGAACAAAAAGCAATTCATAGTTCAGTACCATATCAAATACAAATCGGCAACAGCTAATTGTCCTTTCAAAAACCGACATGACCAAAACTACAAAAAGAACATTCAGCTCAGGAGAATAAAAATGCTAATCCCTCGCAAACCAGTCCCAGGTTTATCTGCGAACCTCATTGGTGGTGGCACATTCGATCTGTCAGACGACGCTTCTGATTTTGCTACTCTGGTAGTTTTTTACCGCGGTTTGCACTGCCCCATTTGCGCGGTTTACCTTAAGGAACTTGAACGCCTGACAACCCAATTTGAGGAACGTGGCGTAAAAACCATTGCTCTCTCAACCGATACAGCGGACCGCGCCCAAACATTTTCCAACGCGATCAAAGTAGACAAGCTACGCGTTGGTTATGGCGTTACCCTGACAAAAGCACGTGAATGGGGTCTGTTCATTTCCGCAGGCCGCGGAAAAACATCTAACGGTATAGAAGAACCAGGTTTCTTTGCTGAACCCGGCCTGTTCTTCGTAAAGCCTGACGGCACGCTCTACTTCGGAAATGTACAGACTATGCCATTTGCACGTCCTGACTTTAAACCAATGCTGGGTGCTCTCGACTTCTGCATCAAGAATGATTATCCCGCTCGTGGTGAATACACCGGGGCTATTTAATCAACTGTACCACAAACACTTTTATTGATGCACAGAGAGGTTGCACTTTCGCAGCCTCTCTTTTTATGTTCGTTTAGTTTTGGCCCTGCGAGTTTTCTTCCGGTTCATGTGTTCGATATCCGGGATAATCTGTCCCTGCCAGACACGAATGACAACCAGAAAATTGCCGCAAGTGCTGCCAGAGAACCGACCGCAATTGCGATCCAGTACCATACCTCCTCGCCCCTATATCTCCGTTCAACTGACACTACGCAAACATAAGTATCGGAGAATTATTGTTAGACTAACCAGTTCTGAAAACCGGCAAAAGGTGCTTGTCGGGAAGCACGGGAGCATCGCAAATGATGATTTTAAATCGTGAAATCCATCCCTGCGGATTCAAACTAGGTAGTGAATACAATTAATTAACGAATATTTCTGAACCGTAAAATTTTTACGTGCTCTCAATGCATTACGCGAAACAAAAACCTAACCAATTCAAAAGGAGTTCATTGAAAGGCGCTCCTGAGATGTGGTTGCATCGCGAAAACACATAGGCCTGGCCAGATGGCCGGGCAAACCTGTAAAGGACTATCTGTGATGCCACCCCTCGCGGAAAGAATTGCAGTCCTCGGAGCCGTTTTCGCCACCGCGTTTGCAGCCACAACGCTCAGCGCCAACGCAGCTCAGGTTAATGCAAGAGCCGCAGGTTTCTCACACACAGGACAGTTGGCCACCTTTGGCCTCTACAACAACGCAGTTATAACAGACCAACTCAATCTGAAGCGCATCAACGCTGACTACATCTTCTTGAGCGAAAATCCGGAAGACCCTTTTGACTTTGTGTCAGGCAGTTGCTTCGGAGGAGCTGTCGTCAAAAACATGCAAGTCCAGGGCGGTGGTGTCTGCAGTCTGAAAGATAAGAATGGAGCGCCCTTTGCGCTCAGTTATGAGATCACAACAGTCAGGGACGGAAACTATTCCGGCAACTGGGCAATCCTCGGTGGAGATCAAAAATGGGATACTGCCAAAGGCAGCGGCACATGGAGCAGAATGGCTCTTCCCGACAAGTCCATGTCAGTAACCACAATTCAGGGCGAAATAACTTTCTGATGCCCCCGGAAACATCAATCAGAGTTGAAATATCTTTCAGTTAATTCAAAAAATTACAGCTCACTTAAGTTCCAACAATGCGACTTTCCGTCAAGCTGCAATAAACCTTGCCCTTGCAGCAAAAAAACCAAAAAAACGGCGTCTGCAGTTTCCATTTCCCTATGAATCCTGTTAAGCACCCCATGACATTTGGCCCCGGCGCACTGCGCCCAAATTTTCTGAGTGTGATGATCCAAAATAGCGTCAAGATCACCCCCGAACTCATCGAGGCCCACGGTCTTAAGGAAGACGAATATGCTCGTATCCTGGAGCTGATTGGCAGAGAACCAACGTTCACTGAGCTTGGAATCTTCTCGGCAATGTGGAACGAGCATTGCTCGTACAAATCCTCCAAAAAGTGGTTGAGGACTCTCCCGACCACCGGAGCCCGAGTTATTCAGGGACCGGGCGAGAATGCAGGCGTCGTCGATATCAATGATGGGCAGGCCGTCGTCTTTAAGATGGAAAGCCACAACCACCCATCCTATATCGAGCCTTATCAGGGCGCGGCAACCGGCGTAGGCGGCATTTTACGCGACGTATTCACCATGGGTGCACGGCCGGTTGCAGCTATGAATGCTCTACGCTTCGGCGAGACGGATCATCCACGCACGCGCCACCTTGTGTCCGGTGTTGTCGCCGGTGTGGGTGGCTACGGTAACTCCTTTGGGGTCCCCACTGTGGGAGGCGAAGTTGAGTTCCACAAATCCTACAACGGCAACTGCCTTGTAAACGCCTTTGCGGCAGGTCTTGCTGATTCCGACAAGATCTTCCTGTCTGAAGCAAAAGGCGTTGGCCTCCCTGTCGTATACCTTGGCGCAAAAACAGGGCGCGACGGTGTGGGCGGCGCAACAATGGCTTCAGCTGAATTCGACGATTCCATCGACGAGAAGCGCCCGACCGTTCAGGTCGGTGACCCATTCACTGAAAAGTGCCTGATGGAAGCCTGTCTTGAGCTGATGAAGACCGGCGCTGTGATCGCGATCCAGGATATGGGCGCAGCTGGCCTCACCTGCTCTGCAGTTGAGATGGGCGCAAAGGGTAACCTCGGCATCGAGCTTGACCTCGACAAGGTCCCTGCCCGCGAAGAAAACATGAGTGCCTACGAGATGATGCTCTCTGAAAGCCAGGAGCGCATGCTCATGGTTCTTGAGCCATCCAGGGAAAAAGAAGCTGAAGCCATCTTCACTAAGTGGGGACTGGACTTCGCAATCTGTGGTGTAACAACTGATACCCTGCGCTTTGTTGTGAAACAATGCGGTCAGGTCATGGCAAACCTGCCGATCAAGGAGCTCGGCGACGAAGCTCCTGAATATGATCGTCCCTGGACACAGTGGGCTGAACCGGAAGAAATTGCCGCATCTGACATCGATGAGCCAGCAGACTACAAAGACGCTCTGCTGAAGCTTATCGGCGGTGCTAACGGGTCTTCCCGTCGCTGGGTCTATGAGCAGTACGATACCCTCATTCAGGGCAACTCCGCTGCAACTCCCGGTGGCGACGCTGGTGTAATCCGCGTAGATGGCACTGATAAAGGTCTTGCATTTACCGTGGATGTAAACCCGCGCTATTGCTGTGCCAACCCATATGAAGGCGGCAAGCAGGCTGTCGCTGAAACCTACCGCAATCTGTCCGCAGTCGGCTCTCTTCCTCTGGCTATCACAGATAACCTGAACTTCGGCAACCCTGAAAAGCCCGAGATTATGGGTCAGTTTGTTGGCTGCCTGAAGGGGATCGGGGAAGCTTGTGAAGTGCTGGAAACCCCGATCGTTTCAGGTAACGTGTCTTTGTATAACGAAACCTACGGAGAAGGTATTTTGCCAACACCTGCAATCGGTGGCGTTGGCCTGCTCAAAGACGTGACCAGGCGCGTTGGCAGTGCATTCGTCACCCCTGGCGAAACCATCATCTTGCTGGGTGGCAAAGGCAAACATCTCGGTTCATCTCAGTACCTGCAGGAAGTTCTGGGCCGTGATGAAGGCGCACCCCCTCCGGTAGATCTGGAAGTTGAGAAGTTCACAGGTACGTTCGTCCGTGAAGCTATCACCGAAGGCAGCATCACCGCAGCTCACGACATCTCATCAGGAGGTCTTGCTGTTGCACTTTCTGAAATGGCAATCAAAGGCAAGCTTGGCGCTGGTATAAAAATTACCGGCGAATATCCTCATGCCATTCTGTTTGGTGAAGATCAAGGTCGCTATGTTGTCACTGTGGCAGAGGAAAAGCTGGCTGCCTTCCTGGAAGATGCGACCGACGCTGGTATCAGCACGGACGAAATCGGTAAGACAGGGGGGGATACTCTTGTTCTTGGTGATAAAATCAGTGTGTCAGTTGAAGAGCTGAATAATGCTTTCGAGGGATGGTTCCCGCATTTTATGCAGGCGAGCTGATACTCGTCCACCGAACTGCTAAACTGAGTTCTCAATAAGATTCGCTTCCCGCTTCATTCATGGTTGGGAAGTAGCCAAACAGAAGCAACCCAGTCGGGCAAGGAGGCACACTCATGGCTATGGACGCAGGTGAACTACAAAACCTTATCAAAGAGGCTTTGCCAGACGCACATGTGGAAATCAGAGATCTGGCGGGTGATGGTGATCATTACGCAGCTGTCGTTATCTCAGAGAGTTTTCGCGGTAAATCCCGCGTACAGCAGCACCAGATGGTGTATCAGGCTCTTAAAGGTAAAATGGGCGACGATCTGCACGCCTTGGCGTTGCAGACCTCGGCTCCGGAATAACAAACTGAGGAAGTGCGACCTTTTTCTTGCATTGTCTCTGCAAGTGCCCATATGAGTGCCGCACTACGAACAATATTAAATCACGGTCACCGGGCTTTGACCCCGGTCGAGCAAAAGGAACTCGACGAAATGAGCGATATCCAAAGCTGGATCAAGCACGAAGTAGAAAACAACGATGTAGTGCTCTTCATGAAAGGCACTCCAAACTTCCCACAGTGTGGTTTTTCCGGCCAGTCTGTGCAGATTTTGGATTACATCGGCGTAAAATACGTGGGTCATAACGTTCTGGAAGACGATAGCCTCCGTCAGGGCATCAAAGATTACGGCCAATGGCCAACAATCCCACAGCTCTACGTCAAAGGCGAGTTCGTTGGCGGCTGTGACATCATCCGTGAAATGTTCCAATCTCAGGAACTCCAGGCACTGCTTGCAGAAAAAGGTATCCAGACCGCACCCGCTGCGTAAGTCTCTGCTGAACATAAGTATATGAAAAGGGACGTTGTTGCATTAATCCTGTGGCGGGGATACGGTCTGCGAAGTATTTATGATCAAAGGCCACTTTATGCCTTTTAAACACACAGACGACCGGCGTCACAGGTTTGACAAAGCCCGGTTCAAAGTGACGAACTGGGCTGAGTATAATGAAAGCTCGCGTCGACGCGGTGACATCACAATCTGGATTGATGACAGCGTTGCTGATGCCTGGTCCGCCCCGGCGAGCAACCGCCGTGGGAAGCCGGCCACGTACTCTGATCTGGCCATAGAAACCTGTTTGAGGATCAGGTCAGTCTTCGGTTTGGGCTTAAGGCAAACACAGGGTTTTGTGCGCTCCCTGTTCAGGCTGCTGGAGCTTGACTTACCTGTTCCTGACAGCTCCACGCTGTCGCGCCGCTGTGATGGATTGGAGCTGTCCAGACCCAAACGGGATCGTAAGCCCGGCACGACAACGCTTGTGATTGATAGTACTGGTCTGAAAATCTTTATAACGGGGTTGAAGTTATCATCCCGCCGCCCAAAACAGCAGTTCTCAGCTCTCATGCTGAGTGTGCGCCCGGCACCCGTGACCGGGATATTCTCTTGATAGAAAAGCATGGCCGAAATGGGCTGGCAGAAGCGAAAAGGATACGGGCGCCGTTCACGGAGTGAGACCTTGGTGGGGCGCTACAAACAGGTCCTCTGTAGACACTCGCCTGCATTGAAGCAGGCCAACAATTATGCGCTGAAGCTGTCGCACATTTTTAATAGTCACAGCACAAGGAAGTCAGCAATGGCGAAGATCAATCGCTGGATTTCCAGAGTGCAGAACAGCGGCCTTCGCTGCTTTGACCGATTCCTCAGAACCCTGAACAGGTGCAAAGGGCCTATCATCAACTATTTCAAGCCAGAAAGAACAGTGGCTTTGTTGAGGGGCTCAACAACAAGATCAAGGCTATCAAGTGCAGATGCTATGGCTTGTGCAAGCCCACAGCCCTGTTTCAGCGGCTGTTTCTGGACTCGCAAGGCTATGATAAATATCTCTGAAATACATTCCTACAAAATGGAAGGAGAGCCACTAAAATTATCACCCCGAATAGTAACAAAACTTTACTGAAATTGATTAAGGAATCTGAAATGCTACAGAATAACGAAGTGAACCGCCGGATTGTGCTGGCGGAACGTCCTGTTGGGGCTCCGACTACCCGGAACTTCCGTCTTGAAGAAGCAGCGATCCCTACACCGGATGAAGGCGAGATGCTGCTGCGTACGGTTTATCTGTCTCTGGACCCGTATATGCGCGGACGCATGAGCGATGCCAGGTCCTACGCTGAACCGGTGGCAATTGGGGAAGCAATGTGTGGCGGAACCGTATCTGTTGTGGTGAAATCCAATCTGAAGACTTTCAGTAAAGGCGACTGGGTTGTTAGCATGGGTGGCTGGCAGGATTACTCAATTTCCAACGGAGAGATGGTTTTCAACCTTGGGAAAGAGCCAGTAATGCCTTCCTGGGCACTGGGAGTTATGGGCATGCCGGGCTTCACCGCATATGCGGGTCTGTTGGAAATTGGCGATCCGATACCGGGCGAAACCATTGTTGTTGCAGCAGCCTCCGGTCCTGTTGGCGCGACGGTTGGCCAGATCGGTAAGATCAAAGGTTGCCGCGTTGTTGGTATTGCCGGCGGCGAGGACAAATGCAAGCACGTTGGTGATAACCTTGGCTTCGATGTCTGTCTTGACCGCAACTCCCCAACCTTTGCGCAGAACCTGAAGGCCGCTTGCCCGAACGGAATTGACGTATATTTTGAAAACGTTGGCGGCGAAGTGTTTGATGCGGTTCTGCCCCTCCTTAATAGCAATGCCCGTATTCCGCTGTGTGGATTGATTTCTCAGTACAATGCAACAAGTTTACCGGACGGTCCGGACCGAATGGGTATGCTGATGGGCACATTGCTGGTGAAGAAGGTCCGCATGCAAGGCTTTATCATCTTTGACAGCTTCCCAAACCTTTACCCTAAATTTGCAGCGGATATGCAGCAGTGGATTGCAGAGGGTAAAGTGCAGTACCGTGAGCAAGTGGTAGGCGGGCTCGAAAATGCGCCGGAAGCTTTCATTGGCCTCCTCGAAGGCAAGAACTTCGGCAAGCTCGTCGTAAGGATCGACGACTAATCTCTAGTCGTGTCTATCAGGAATGTTGACCCACATCAGTACCCTCAGTGCGCTGGTGTGGGCCTCCCTCATTCCTGCCAAAAGATTGATCACAATGGCGTTGTTGCATTAATTCTGTGACGGGGATACGGTCTGCGAAGTATTAATGATCAAAGACCACTTTATGCCTTTTAAACACACAGATGACCGGCGTCACAAGTTCGACAAAGCCCGGTTCAAAGTGACGAACTGGTCTGAGTATAATGAAAGCCTGCGTCGACGCGGTGACATCACAATCTGGATTGATGATAGCGTGATTGTGTCCCTATAGTGCTGTAAATTATCTGGTTTAGAAATTGAGATAGCCATCGTGGGATTTCTCTTTAGGTTTGTCGATCACAACGCTAAACCCGAGCGAGAAGATACCAACGATGACCGAGTACAATATTAAAGTTCCAGCTTCGCTTTTGTCGAGCCTTTTAGGAGAAGGACGTGGGCTTGGTCCGCTCCTTGAGGACGTTTTGAACCAGATTTTGGAAGCACAGGTGAGCGAGCATCCTGGTGCTGAGCGCTATGAGCGCAATAGTGAGCGGGCAGGTTACAGAAACGGTGTGCGTCCCCGGACCATTTATACACGTGTTGGACCGCTCACCTTACGGGTGCCTCAGCTTCGGGACGGGTCTTTTTCGACAGAGATCTTCGCTCGCTACCAGCGTTCGGAACAAGCGCT
>CANNAV010000078.1 GCA_947502585.1 uncultured Pseudovibrio sp. | reverse complement strand
TCGCTCACATCAGAACTCTAACACGCAGGATCGCAAGGTATTGTCAATACTGAGATACTTTTGAGTCAGGCTCTTAGTGAAGGTGCATTAGGCCTTGCCAGTCTGCTTCAAGGCAAAGGCATAGATCAGCGCCACTTCTTTCAGTCTGTCAAAGCGGCCTGATGCACCGCCGTGTCCGGCATCCATGTTGGTGCGCAGCATCACCAGACTATCATTGGTCTTTTTCTCACGCAGTGTTGCGACCCATTTGGCGGGCTCCCAATAGGTAACGCGCGGGTCGGTCAGGCCGCCAAGCGTGAAGATTGCCGGGTAGTCTTTCGCTTTGACATTGTCGATGGGAGAGTAGGAGGCGATGTATCCATAAGCGCTCTTATCGCGGATTGGGTCACCCCATTCTGGCCATTCAATTGGCGTCAGCGGCAATGTGTCGTCGAGCATGGTGGTCAGGACGTCCACAAACGGAACTTCAGCAATCATTGCGGCAAAAGCTTCTGGTGCCATGTTCGCACATGCGCCCATCAACATGCCACCTGCGGATCCTCCGTGGGCAACGATCCTGTCATGAGCGGTGAAGCCTTCGCTGGCCAGGAACTTTGAGGCAGCGATGAAGTCATAAAAAGTGTTCTTCTTGAACTCACGACGCCCGTTCTTGTACCAGGCATAGCCTTTGTCTTTACCTCCGCGAATATGCGCAATCGCATAAACAAAGCCGCGGCCAACCAGTGACAGGGCATTGGTGGAGAAACTCGCCGGAATTGAAATGCCATAGGACCCATAGCCATAAAGCAGGCATGGAGCGCTGCCATCAAGAACTGTCGAGCGTTTGTAAAGCAGGGAAACCGGAACCAGTGTGCCATTATGAGAGGGCGCCATCAGGCGGCGCGTAATGTATTCAGAAGCGTCGTGACCAGATGGCACTTCCTGACGCTTACGCAGTATACGATCACGCGTAGCAAGGTCATAATCGTAAACCTCGCTCGGTGTTGTCATGGAAGAATACGTGAATCTGATGGTTGTCGTGTTGTACTCAAACCCTGCGGCGATACCGAGGCTATAGGCTTCTTCATCAAACTCAATGCTATGTGAAATGCCGTCGATGAAACGATGGACGACAATGCGCGGCAGGCCATCAACGCGCTCAAGCCACACGATGTAATCCTTGTAAACATAGTGTGACAGGATCAGACGGCCAGGTTTATGAGCAATCAGATCAACCCAGTGCGACTTTCCCGGAAGAGCCAATTGAGCGACAAGCGGCACGCTGACAATTTTGAAATCTTCAGCCGCTCCGGCATTGGTCAGGATCAGCAGGCGGTCCCCATTATCTTCAATCGAATATTCCACACCAGTTTCACGTTTGGCAACCAATTTCGGGGGGGCCAAAGGTTCATCTGCGGGGATGAGCCAAACCTCGGTGGTTTCATGATCGCCAGACCTGATGCAAATGAAACCACCGGACTGTGTTCTGCCAAGTCCTACGAAAAAGCTTGTGTCCTGTTCTTCGTAAACTAGAACATCTTCAGAGGGCACCGTACCAAGTTTGTGGCGAAAGAGTTTGGAAGGGCGGTGGTTTGTGTCTACCTGAACATAAAACAGATA
Organism: uncultured Pseudovibrio sp.; assembly: GCA_947502585.1. Classification (GTDB taxonomy): domain Bacteria; phylum Pseudomonadota; class Alphaproteobacteria; order Rhizobiales; family Stappiaceae; genus Pseudovibrio. The sequence goes on along the minus strand of CANNAV010000078.1, from coordinate 14,159 downwards.
CTGGCCGTCTTTGGACCATACACCACCAGCGCCTGTGTCTGGGATGGTGTCTTCCAGATCCTGTCCTTTTGTCGTGTCACGCACTTTTAAGGTGTAGTACTCCGACCCATTGTCGTCGTAAGCCCAGGCCAGATATCTATGATCATCGCTGTGAGATGCTCCGCCAAATTTAAAATATGCTTTGCCGTCTGCTTCAATATCTCCATCGACAAGAGTTACCGGGTCGCTTCCATCGCGCTTGCTGCGCACAAGCTTTGGATGTTGCCCGCCTTCAGCAAACCTGGTCGCATAGGCATATTCACCATCAGGAGCAGGGACAGAACTGTCGTCTTCTTTGATGCGGCCCTTAAGCTCTGCAAACAGAGCCTTTTGCAACTCTTCTGTGTCCTTCATCTCGTTTTCGGTATAAGCATTTTCTGCTTCGAGATAGGTGCGGATCTCCGGATCAAGCAGAGTAGGGTCTCGCATAACCTCCTGCCAGTTGTCTGCGCGCAGCCAAGCATAAGGCTCGTTTCGTGTAAAACCATGATAGCTGGTTTCATGAGTGCGCATCCGGGCGCGAGGTGGAACTGATTTTTTCATTATATACTCGTTTCACTCCAAAATCCGAAAATTTTGATGCGAGATGATTCTGAAATGGTCAGAGACCTCATCTCGGAATTCTCGCCACTTTTCGGGACAGTTTCCCGGAAGAACCGCAAAATAGCCTCAGCAAACTGCTTTTGGTTAGAATAGAACTTATTGTGCGTCACGTATTGATGCAAGTGTGGGGGCTGTTATTGTTCAATGGGGGGAAGAGGGAAAAGGATGGCAACTATTTGAAAGTTGTTGGTTATTTTGGTTGTTTCCTGAAAAGGAGTTGCGCGCACAGAACGTGAGTGTAACTGGCCTGTGTGGATTGCTCATGCCGACATATTGCTGAGCCCGGAGGAAATGCTCTGCGTCCCTTTGACTCGCTCATCCAAAAAACGTCAGGGCAATTCAGTCCGGGTAATATAGTTGGATTTGTTCTGTCACAGCTTCAAAACGTCGCTCTGTAACTTCAACACAACACCCATCCTGGTTTCGATCAAAACTACGGTTCAGGTGTGAATGTCATGGAAGTACCATTCATGCAGTAGCGAAGTCCTGTGGGTTGTGGACCGTCAGGGAAAACGTGTCCTAGATGTCCTCCACAACTTGCGCAGCAAATTTCTGTGCGCACCATGCCAAGAGTAGCATCTTTATGCTCTGTCACAGCATCGGGAGAGACCGCCTCAAAAAAACTTGGCCAACCGCAACCTGCATCAAATTTCGTATCTGATTTAAATAGCTTAGAACCGCATGCGATGCAGCTGTAAGTGCCTGTTTTAAAGGTGTTCCAGTAGGGTCCGGTAAAGGCGCATTCTGTGCCTTTTTCCCTGAGGATACGATATTGCTGTGGGGTCAGTTGTTCCCGCCATTCCGACTCGGTCATGTCCATAGGTGATTTTTTTCTAAACACGATAGAAATCCTTATTCAACGGGCTCAATGGTAGGGCCATGTTAAGTTTGCCAGGGCATAAACAAACAGCAGATGTTTAAAAGGCAAGTTACAATTAGGTGAGATCAGAGTTTATTGAAACCTGACAAAACCGCAATGTGATGAACTTGCCCTGCATGAGTGGGCACATTATGTCTTTGGGGTTGTCGGGGAACGTATTCGGCAAATTCGATTCGGTTTTATAGGTTAACCACACTAATTAATTTACGGAGTTCTATATGCCTTTATTTGGTGTCGAGGCAACGTTCTGGGCGTTATTAGGCCCGTTTGTTGCCGCTGCGCTTAGTCCCTTTCTGGTGAAGACACTGAAACACAACGCTGCATGGGTTCTTGCTATTATTCCTGCATTGACGTTCATACAGTTTCTCTCCTTTGTACCTGGTATTGCTGAGGGGAAAATATTCAAGGCGAGCTTGGAGTGGGTTCCCACCTTCAACGTAAATTTCTCGATTTATCTGGATGGTCTGTCTGTCTTATTTGCGCTTCTGATCTCGGGTATTGGAACGCTCATAACGCTCTATGCAGGTGGCTATCTGAAAGACCACAAGAATCTTGGACAGTTCTTGTCCTACCTGTTCCTGTTTATGGGCGCCATGCTGGGTGTTGTTGTTGCAGATAACGTAATCACGCTCTTCGTCTATTGGGAATTGACGTCCATCACGTCCTTTCTGCTAATCGGGTTTGACCACCTGCGCCGTACCTCGCGCCGTTCTGCTATGCAGGCTCTTGTTGTGACAGGCAGCGGGGGCCTGGCGCTGATGGCTGGACTGATCTTAGCTGGCTATCAAGGTGGCAGTTTCGAGTTAAGCGAGTTGCTCAGTTCAGGCGACGTTTTGCGCGAAAGCCCGTATTATACTGCGATCTTCATTTTGGTCGTGCTTGCCGCTTTCACAAAATCTGCTCAGTTCCCGTTCCATTTCTGGCTTCCAAACGCAATGGAAGCACCGACACCCGTTTCTGCATACTTGCACTCTGCAACCATGGTGAAAGCTGGTGTTTACCTGCTTATGCGCATGCATCCGGTTCTGGGAAATACGGAGCTCTGGATGACTGTACTTCCGATATTCGGCGGTATCACCCTGCTCGTCGGTACCATTCTCGGCATCCGGCAGACAGATCTCAAACTTGTTCTGGCATACACAACAGTTGCGTCTCTTGGATTGTTGGTGATGCTGACAGGCACATCTGATCCGGTCGCTATTCAAGGTGCCGTTATCTACCTGTTCGCGCATTCACTCTTTAAGGGCTCTTTGTTTATGGTGGTCGGAACCGTCGACCATGAATCGGGGACACGAGATCTGAACAGAGTAGGGGGCTTGTTCGCATTTATGCCGATCACGGGCACAGCTGCGGTCCTCTCTGCACTGTCAATGGCGGGCTTGCTGCCCCTTGTAGGCTTTGTTGCAAAAGAAGTTCTTTATGACGGAACATGGCATGCGGTGAATGGCGGACTTTGGACTGGCTTTGCTGTGCTTGGCAACGCCATGATGTTTGCTTTAGCTGCAACTGTTGCCATCAAACCGTTCTTCGGTGCCAAGGTAAAAACACCAAAAGTTGCTCATGAAGGAACCGTCCTGCTCATTGCAGGATCAATTACACTTGCGGTTCTGGGCCTGGCAGCAGGCGTATTCATCGCATCAGTTGGCCATCAGCTCCTGTCACCAATGACCTCTGCAATTCTGGGCGCGCCATTTGATGAAGAGTTGCACTTGCTCCCGAAATACCTGTCACCGGCGCTTTACCTGTCCTTGGTGACAATTGCCCTTGGTGTTATCATTTTCATGTACATGGACAAGCTTCGTGTGATTGTTGCAGATGTTTTGCGCACCATTGGGTGGGGACCAGATAAAGGCTTCGACCAGGTTCTGGAAATCATTATTCGCTTCGCCACTGCACTGACCCAGGCTGTTCAGACTGGCAGTATGGTTACTTATATGCGTGCCACGTTCACTGTGATCGCGCTGGTGCTGATTGTGCCAATGATCCTTACTGGTAACTGGCCGAATCTGGAAGGTATAAGCAGCTTCTACGCCTATGAGTGGTTTATTGCTGCTATCGCAGTAATAGGTGTTTATGCTGTTCTGACAGCGCGCTATCGAGTGACTGCGATTGTCCTGCTTGGTATTCAGGGTTTCGCAGTGGCACTGATCTACCTGCTCTTTGGCGCACCGGATCTGTCCTTCACGCAGTTTATGGTCGAGACACTCTCTGTTGTGATCCTTGCATTGGTAATGACCCGCCTGAATCTGAAACCAACCGATGCCCGGTCGTCGCGTGGCAAGGTTTTTGACATTAGCCTGTCAGTGCTTTGCGGTGCTGGCATCAGCATGTTACTTATGTCCATCGTCCAGCTGCCGTTTGATCCGACACTCTCTGAATTCTTCACACAGTACAGTCGGACGATCGCGCATGGTCGGAACATTGTGAACGTTGTTCTCGTTGATTTCCGTGGCTTTGATACTATCGGGGAGATCTCCGTTGTGATGGTAACCGGTCTGGCGGTACTTGCGCTTATCCGAGTACGACCTAAATTAAACGGAAACTCGGGTTCGGAGAAAAATCGCTAATGAATACGCTTATATTCAGAACGGTCGCTCCGTATCTTTCTGCCCTGATGCTGCTCTTTTCTGTCTTCGTATTGCTACGTGGACACAATGAGCCCGGTGGGGGCTTCATTGGGGGGCTGATTGCTGTCTCCGCCTTTGCAATTTACGGCATTGGCTGTGGTGTTTCCGCAGTTCGCCGGGCAATGAAGTTTCACCCGATGTCCATTGCTGCATCAGGCCTGCTTCTCGCGGTTGTGTCTGTGTTACCAAGCCTGTTCCTCAATCAACCCGCAATGACAAGTCAATGGCTTGCCGTCCCGTTCCTGGGTACGAAAATTGATCTGTCAACACCATTGTTCTTTGATATTGGAGTGTATCTGGTGGTGGTAGGAGCGATATCTTCGATTGCTCTTTCTCTGGAAGAAAGGGCGGACTGATGGAAACGCTTTTCTCTGTGCTGGTCGGGATCCTTTTTGCGGGGTCCATTTATCTGCTACTGTCGCGCAAACTCGTGAGGATCCTGTTGGGCATTGCCATTTTGGGGAATGCTGTGAATCTGCTGATCTTCACGGCAGGGCGCCTGACACGGGGTGTGCCGCCAATCATTCCGATTAAAAGCTATCTCCCTATAGAAGCAACAGCAAATCCTCTGCCTCAGGCATTGGTGCTGACCGCGATCGTGATCTCGTTCTCGTTCCTGGCATTTTTTCTGGTTCTTGGATACCGGGCCTATCAGGAGCTGGGAACGGATGACTTGCTTGATATGCGCGTCGCAGAGCCCAAAGAACATTCTGAACCGCCGCTGGGGTATTAAGTAGATGGCTGCAACGAAAACTACAGTTGATATTACGGCGGCAATGGTGACGGAGGCGGTGCCTCTTGCAGACTGGCTTTTGGTTGCTCCTGTCCTGCTCACTATGACAGGCGGTGCAATCTCGATTATTTTCCGAAAGAAATCGGCTGTTCAGCCCTGGATCGCGATCACGACAATCGCACTGGTAATCCTTTCAAATGTCGGCTTGCTTTACCGTGTCCTCACCAATGGTGTTGTGACAATGGTGATGGGCAGCTGGCTGCCTCCATTCGGTATCGCTTTTACAGCTGATCCACTCGGCGCCTTACTGGCACTGACAGCCTCCGTAGCAACCTTGTGTGTCGCCGTCTTCGCAATGAGTTCAATTGCTGAAAACGAGCGCCGTTATGGTTTCTATCCGTTCCTGCTGATGTTGTTGTGCGGTGTGACCGGGGCGTTCCTCACTGGCGACATTTTCAACCTTTACGTTTGGTTCGAAGTCCTGTTGATCTCATCCTTTGGCATGCAGATCCTCGGGAATGAGAAAGGGCAGATCGACGGCGCTGTAAAATATGCAGTGCTAAATCTGATTGCGACAACGCTGTTCCTTACAGCAACCGGGCTGCTTTACGGTCTGGTTGGTACGCTGAACATGGCGGATATCGCGGGCAAGCTGAAAGCCTTTGACGGTTCTGGCCCGGTGCTTGGTTTGGCAACCCTGTATTTCCTCGCGTTTGCTATGAAAGCAGCAGCGTTTCCTGTCAATTTCTGGCTTCCGGCTTCTTATCACACGCCACGTCTGGTGGTCGCTGCAATCTTTGCAGGATTGCTGACCAAAGTCGGTGTTTATGCGCTGCTCAAAGTGATGCTTCTTCTGATGCCAGAAGGTCGTGACTGGCTCGTTTCAGTGATTGGAATAGTTGCAATCGCAACGATGTTGACCGGCTCGCTCGGTGCTTTGGCTCAAACAGATATCCGGCGCCTGATGGCCTATCTCGTCATCGCTGGTATCGGTGCCATGATGGCTGGTATAGCGGTCGGAAACGAAGTTGCTGTATCTGGTGTGATCTTCTACTCTATGCACTCCGTTCTCATCATGACTGCTCTATACCTTCTGGTCGCATTTATGTTCCAGATGAGCGGCACATTTTCCTTGCGGGAAATCGGTGGTCTCTACATCCGCACGCCTTTGGGGGCCGGGATTGGCTTGATCCTTTTACTCGCAGTCGCAGGCTTTCCGCCTTTCTCTGGTTTCTGGGCCAAACTGCTTCTTGTCGCTGGTGCACTGGAGGCTGGTCATGGCTGGGTTGCAGCCGGTATTCTGATCTCCGGATTGTTTACAACCATCGCAGTGGGGCGTCTCTGGATCTTCGCATTCTTGCGGGGTGGAAACGAGCACACGGTGGATGGCATTCAGGCTCTCCCAATGGCAGGCTGCTCTGATTCAGCAGATATTTCCTGGAGCATTTGGCTACCGCTCGTCGTTCTGACCACGCTCATTTTCGTGATTGGAGTTCTGCCGGAAACCATAATGTCCATAACTGACTATGGCGCAAAAACGCTGATTGATCCGTCAGCCTATATCGGTGCCGTTTTTGGAGGCATCCGATGAACAACACGGTCTTTCTTATGAACTTGCTGCTGGCAGCAGCATGGGGTGCGGTTACCGGATCATTCACACCGCTCAATCTGATTTTTGGCTTTATCTTGTCCGGTATCGCGTTGTTCCTGATCCGCGAGCAAATTGCGTTTCGGGATTACTTTCAGCGTGGAAGGAGGGTCCTTATTCTTGCTGGTAGCTTCTTTAAAGAGCTGGTGCTGTCCTCATGGCGAGTGCTATTGATTGTTATCAAACCTAAGATCAGGCTCCACCCCGACATCATCGCTGTGCCGCTCTCAGTCAGTGAGGACTTTGAGATCACATTGTTGGCAAATATGGTCACGCTGACACCGGGAACGCTTTCAGTTGACGTCTCAGAAGATCGGAAGGTCTTGTTTGTGCATTGCCTTAACGTGCCATACCCGGAAGAAACGATTGATGGCATCAAGAATGGTTTTGAACGTCAGATCCTGGAGGCGTTTCGATGAACGGATTTGAAGTTTTTGCAGCAGATTTTTTGTATGCCTGCGTGAGCATCGCGCTCTTTATTCTCGGCCTTACATTCTTACTGATTGTCTATCGCATCATCAAAGGCCCTACTCTGCCTGACCGCATTGTTGGACTGGATCTTTTGGTTGTTGTCGCCATCGGCCTGATTGCGACTGTAGGTGTCGGCTCAACGTATACGCTCTACATCGATATTTCGCTCGCACTCGGTCTTGTCGGTTTTCTGGCAACAGTTGCTTTCGCTCGCTTCATACTGAGCAAGGGACAGGCCAAAGACTTTATTATCATGCAGGAGATCAAAGATTCTGAAAGGCGGGAGGAGCAGGAATGATGTCAGCAGTAATCTCTCTCCTGACCGGGATTATGCTCATTATTGGAGCAATCTTCGCAGCAGGCGCTGCGCTCGGCATCAATCGCCTGCCAGACGTTTACACACGCATGCACGCGGCGTCCAAAGCCGGAACCCTGGGGTCTGGCCTGATGGTGCTGGCGCTTGGGCTCTACTCGCAACAGTGGGATGAATTCATGCGTGCTGTCGCAACCGTCTGCTTCTTTTTGTTGACGGCTCCGGTTTCTGCACACCTCATCGCGCGAGCCGCCTATGTGGTGGGTTACAGACCTTATAAGAATACCAGGCTGGACGAGTTGAGTGTAACGAAGAAACCTGAGGAGACTGAAAATCCGCAATAATATGTCAGTTTTAATCAGGGCTTGTGGGATTTAGTGCAACCAGAGTGCCAGGAATAATCGACAATGCTATTTGGGGAGGCGATTAACTGGGAACAGGAGTTTCACGAGCATCGCCTTGCAAACAGCTGATTACATAGTACAGGCATATTTTTCATATGTACGTTAAAACAAGCAGTTTATCTAGTTTACTTCTATGATTTCTCAAGTTTGTCGGAAGTCTGTAAGGTCCTTCTAATTTAAAGTGCACAAAAAATCATAGTAAATCTTCTTTTTTCTGCCGAATTTAACTTGTTATCCTTATTTCCTGTCTCTATAAAAGCCACCTATGGTTTTTGCTTGTTTAGAGTCGCAGCTAAGCTGAGATAAGTGCGGATCTAACGTTTAATCTCATGATTGAAGTATTATTTCCATATTATGCAAGCACACCTAAAAAATTAGATCCACAAGATGACAGGTTAGAAATGAGCGAGATCACTGCAGATAATAATTTGATGGAACTGACTGCTGATATAGTGTCAGCCTATGTTGGTAATAACACTGTGGCCTCTGCCGATTTGCCTGTGCTGATCAACGACGTTTACGTCGCTTTGCAGAAAACCAACGGTGACCTTTCCGAGCCAGAGCCTGAGCCACTAAAGCCAGCTGTGCCGGTTAAGAAGTCTGTTTCGAACGATTACATCATCTGTCTTGAAGATGGTAAGAAGTTTAAGTCCCTGAAGCGTCATCTGCGCACGCATTACGATATGACACCTGAAGAATATCGGGAGAAGTGGGGTCTGGCTTCGGACTACCCAATGGTTGCTCCTCACTACGCAGCAGCTCGTTCTGAGCTTGCAAAGAAAATGGGTCTCGGCCAGCAGCGTAAACGTGCTAAGTAATTTCAGAACATATCCTGATAGAAAACCAGCCTCATTCGGGGCTGTTTTTTTTATTCCCCTTCTGCTGTTTCTTACTCCCCTACTTTTGATGAATTTTCCTTAGTGCACTTGCTGCGCATAGTAGCAAGGCACGTCTTGTCTGACCTGCTGTAATGGTAAATTAATCTCATCTCACATTAGAGCTTAAGTTCTGATTTTCTTGTGTTTTCCTGAGTTGTGATCTCAAAACACCTGCAAGCTTCAAGAGTTAATTCAAAAATTTTATTCGATAAGGTTTTAGAGAGAGCTTTTGTAGCTCCAAAACGACCCTCAGGAATTGATTGATTCTGCTGGTTGTTTAGAAAAATTTATGTTTTGAGGCTGCGAGGTTCCAATCTTATCCCCCCCGAGTATCGCCAGGGCAACAATCAATTGTTCTTTGACGATAACCAATCAGTTCATTGGAGTGATTAAATGCCAAGATCTTCTGAGGGGGAGAGAAATAAAATGCCCAAGAGTCCTTGTTCGGGGGCTTCGGTTCATTCTGGACTGTCGAAAAAGCCTCTGTCAGCGGTGGACTGGATGGCCACAGGCCGTGTTGCACTTGCATTTGGATTGAAGCCCGAGGAACTTCACTCAGCCTCTCGTGGGTATGCTAAGGCTGCTCAGGCGCGGCAAGTTTCAATGTACATTCTCCATGTTTCAATGGGCATGACCCTGTCTCAGGCAGGTGCAGTCTTTGGCCGTGACAGGACAACAGCAGCTCATGCCTGCAAAGTGGTTGAAGATTTAAGAGAGGACCCGAAATTCGATGCCGTCCTCTCTGAGATTGAGGGACAACTGTCTGCGTCAGTCGCCAGTGCGCGCATGCATTCCTCCATGAATGCAGGAGGTCATTCTGATGCCTGCACAGCCTGAGGAAGATGTATTGGAAATTGAACTCATTAAGTTCTGCAAGAGGCTTGCAGCTGCAGGGAAGCATGCGGAACCTGAGGGGGAAACAAAAGCTGTCTTATTGCGTGCGCTAACGCTTTCTCTGGTCGCTTCCGATAAGGAGGGCTATAAGCTGACAAAAAAGGGCAAAAGCTGGCTGAGACAGAAGTTAAGCTTCGGAGGACTGGAAACTCAACCCCGACCCACCAGTTCAGAAAGCCCACTAGGTTGGCTAAGAAGTCGGAAAGACAAGACGGGGAGGGGATACATCTCCGAACTACAGTTTGAAGCAGGTGAACGATTAAGAGGAGATTTCACCTATGCGCAACTTTGGGGAACCGTTAAGTCAAACTGGCGTAGTGAGCGCTCATCAAGATCGGACACAAAGATAGATGCTGTTGCCGATAGCGTTTACGATGCCAGAGATCGCCTTCAAAGAGCTCTCTCAGCTGTTGGGCCAGAACTCTCTGGTGTGCTCATGGATGTGTGCTGTTTTTTGAAGAGCCTGAAACAAATTGAGAGCGAGCGGCAATGGCCGCAACGAACGGCAAAGATCGTTCTGGGATTGGCACTGGACCGACTTGCTACACACTATGGCTCATCACGTACCAAGGCAGTCGGCCCCGAAATCGCCCGGATGGTGAGCTGGACAGCCTCTAACGCTGAGTTAGAGCCGCAGACGCATCATCCCTGATACGCTGAACCATAGAACTCAGCCCATTGGAACGCTGAGGTGTAAGATGTTCTTTGAGGCCAATTTTGCCGAAGATACTTTCAATATCTGTTGAAAGAATTTGCTTCGCAGAAACGCCGGAGTATTGTGCAAGAACGATAGCAACAAGACCGCGAACAATGTGGGCATCGCTGTCGCCCTTATAGTACAGGATCGGGCCTTTAACGGCATCTACCTGAATGTTCTTTGAAAGCCAGACCTGAGAAACACAACCATGAACGCGGTTTTCCTCACTGCGTTCATCGTCGCCCAGAGGCTCAAGTTCTCGGCCGAGTTCAATGACATAGCGATAGCGGTCTTCCCAGTCTTCGAGGAATTCAAACCCTTCCAGAATTTCAGCTATCGCAGTTGTCATAAACTATTCTTTCACGCGGGGACATGAGGGCGTTTCTAACGCGCCAACCGGTCAGGGGCAATACGTTGGTTTCAAAAATATAAAACAGCCCACACTCCAAAACGGGGCACAGGCCGTAAACCGCTCAGCAGTATGCAGGCTCATGTTAATTCCGGCTGTAATACAGCGGGTTAGGGCGGGGCAACGGAACAGCAGCAACCGGAGTTGCATAATTTGACTGAACTTCAGCAAAGAGACTTTGCTTTAACGGATCTGATTGCGCAAAGCTGTTGTTTTGCTGGTCTGGGCTGAGCTGCCACGGAATGTCCCGATCAGCTAAACTAAGCGTACCTGAATGGGTAGGCTGACCTGTTGGGCTTGTAAGACTTGGCAGGATCTGACCACCCGTAACTTCATCAAACGGAATAGTTTCGACAGCACCTTGGGCAGACGGAAAAACAGCAAACTTTGTGGGTTGCAGGTCTTCTGCCTCGCTGTCGCTGAGGTAATTGTAAGTCAACCGGGCGGCTTCTTTTGCCTTTAAACCGACGAGTGTAATTACTGAGCCGCCCATCTCACAGGCATTAGGGTTGCGATCACAAAAGCCGCCAAGGTCCTTTACGGTGGATTGTGCAGCAAGGTAAACCTGAACGATCCCAATTGATGGTGCGGTCCCGTCGCTGCCGGTTCCGATTGGAAGCAGTAGCAGTACAAGTCCGATCCAAAATGTAGTTCTAAGCAAAAAGAACATTGGCTTCGCCCGTGGGTTTCAATTGCGCCGAATAGGCTGGCAATTTCTAGATAGTCGTTTAACTTGTTGAAACCATAGGATTTACTCTCAAAAATAACATATATTGTTATCAATAAAATTTAATCAAATTTTATATAATATAGAAAACTGCTGAGTTTTATATCTATTTTTCCTCGCTCGAAGTTCTGGTGAAGTATATTTATGATTAATAAAAGGTGTAGAAAAATATTCAAAGGCATCTTGTTGAAGTGAGAAGCCTGCAAAAGACGCTCACATTTAAAACTCAAAAGTGCACATAAGAGCTTTTTTAAGCAAAACCTGGTAAGCACAGCAGGGACGAAAACCGAAATACGGCTCAATTTTACCTAGGGTTTTATTGTAGTTCCTGGTGGGCAGAGGCCTGTTCTAAGTGGACTTGCTGAGGCGAGGGCGATATCTCTAACCTCTCAGGAAGACACCAGTTAGAACTGGTAATGACTTAGAACTCGGGTAACACACGATTTGCGTTGAAAGAGGTAGTGCTTGATGGTGGGGCGAAAGCCAAACGGCAAAAAAACGAGCAAGGGTGTTGCCCGGAGGGGAGCTGTACAAACGCAGCCTGATGGTGATTACCAAATGCACGTGGCCTATGACGGAGAAGGCGTTTTCTATGAAAATGGCGAAGTCGATCATGCTGCTGTTGCAAACGCTGCCTCTAAAAAATCCACAGGCATGAACAAGTTCTCAACACTGGTACTGCTGGGCTTTGTTGGTCTGGCCTCGCTGATCGCGGTCAACGCTACCTTTTTGCAAATTGCCAGACATCCATCTCCAATAGTCGCCACGCGGGTTTCTCTAAGCCAGCTGGATAGCTCAGAACTTGTAAGAGCAAATCAGAGACTGACTCGGCAGGAGTTAGTTTTTGAAGTACAAAAGGAATTGCGCCGTTTAGGTGTGTATCCAGGCAGCCTTGACGGGCAGTTCGGTCCCGCCACAGAACGGGCTGTGCGCGCTTATCAAAGACAGCGCGCGATGAGGGAAAACGGACAGGTGACCGAAGCACTGCTCGCACAGCTTACAATGGACTTTAACATATTCAAGCCGTCTCCCAATTCTGCCGAGGCCGAAGGAACCGAGATTCCTGTTCCTCGTGCAAGCCCGGAGGAAATTGAAGCGTTGACGCAAACTGGCATGAATCTGGCCCAGGTCTCCGGTCAAACAGATGCAATGACTGAGCGCATCAGGCGCCTGCAAAGAATACTGGCGGATTTGGGGTACGGACCGCTCACAATTGATGGTATTCCGGGCGGTCAGACCGCCTCCGCAATTGCTGCATTTCAACGCGATAACGCCTTGCGGATAGACGGGCAAATGAGTGAAACTCTCTTCTCCAAACTTGCAGCTGTCAGTGGCGCACGGATATGATAGCGCGACCAACTCAACACGAAAGACAACCTGATGCGAGTAACCTCTGAATTCTGGGTCGCTGCCTATACACGTCGGTGCTTTGCAGAAGGTGCTTTCGCAGGCATTCGTCGCAAAGGCGCGTTGGAAGCTGGCGCCATCTTCATCATTGTTGATCACCTGGGCGGGACCTACGACTTTTACGGTCCCGCACCGCAGTCTTCCTTTGAAGAAGAAAAACCGCTTGATCGTCAGTTTGAATGTTTGCTGGAAAAGACTTCACGAGAGGAAATTGAAGTCAAACTCACACGCGAAGAACGCATGGACCCTGACTTCTGGGTTGTTGAGGTTGAAGATAAGGAAGCCAGAAGCTTCCTGACACTGCCGAATGAGCCAGGGCCTGAAGTCTTATTCACAGGCTTTACAGGTCGCAAGCTCTGAATGGTCGTGTTTGGGCCGCGTTAAAAGTGTACCCTAGGCTTGAAGTTCCCGCTCTATTGTCTCAGTGGCCTCAAAATTGTATTATAGCGCGGTTGGAAAGTCTCGCCGCTCCAGTTGCTGAGCAACTGCGGCGCAATTTTGTTGTTAACGCCAGCAGCAGACTTTTGCAATTCTCTCATACGATCCGTCTCAATGAGAGTGCCCCGGAACCGCACCAGAAACTGACCGATAAGACGGGAAGAGAACCCAAGACCAGCGAGTATAACAATGAACCCGTATGGAGAGGAATGCGTGCAGCATTGATGGACCTGATCCGAAGTTATACGGCAGGCGTGAGCCAGCTGACTAATCATGCTCGTGTGGCGGTATGTTAAACCTCGAAGTGTAAGTTGATGCGCACCACTTTCCTACAGCTGCTCAATCGCGTCATCTGATGTAGCAGTGTCTGTCAGGCTGGCAGAAAGATCTTCGTAGGACGAGATTGGAGCACTCTCCAGGAAGAGTTCAACCAGGTCTTTTACGGCTCTGCAGAGGAAACAGCAGGACGTAAAGTGGCAATGGTACTCCTGGAATTGAGAGCAACGTATTTTCCAGTCATCTGGGCATGGCCATTTGCAAGAGCTTTTATCATGGATTCCTGAGCATGAGAGATCGGGCACACCAAGTGCGCTACCTTCAGTCGACTGGCGGTAGTGGCTGATGACAGGTGCTGCAGTGCTAACTCCTCATACATACGGGAGTTTGCATGAAATTGCCGGATTTGAGCAAAAGCCTTCGTTACTGCACTTGACAGTTGAGACCTGTCTTCCATAACGGAAGGAAGCTGTATACAAAAATTATGATTTATCGATGTTTTTCGTAACCGCCAAAATTACGCTGCGATAGATACGACATCGAATTGAATCACTAGTTAAATTTAAGAGTAAATGCTTTACAGCGCATTAACTGAAACTCCGCTTAACTAAGGGACGGAAAAACAGGTATTTGACCCGCTGTAGTGCCCTGGAGTTCTGAGACATCTGATAGTGTTTAGGCTGCCATGGCTCGATTGTCGATAGCATCCCTTCTG
>CANNAV010000077.1 GCA_947502585.1 uncultured Pseudovibrio sp. | reverse complement strand
TGCCACGTGGATCAGGGACTGATCTTAGTAGATCTCTCAGAGATTTCATCGGTTTCTTACAATAATTTGTCATGAAAACATAGATTCAGAATTCAAACAAAAAATCAATATGTTAATTAACATTAATAAATCGCCCTGCACTAGCGATACTCAACGCGTAGACTGTTCAAGCCGCGCATAATCGAATTGCTGGCCCAACTCCAGGAAATCAGATCGAGTTTTGGCAGAACAGGTAGGAGGGCACTCAGCGCGGCGGAGCTCATTGCAATGCCAAGGCCCGACCCCGGACAGGTATGGATTCCCTTGCCAAATGCCATATGTTTTTGCTTTTTACGATTGAAGTTGAGCTGGTCAGGATTCTCAAATATGTCGGGGTCTCGGTTTGCCGACCCCAAGGCCAGGCAGACAAGGTCTCCCGAGCGAATTGTCTGTCCGTAAATTTTGAAGTCACTCACCGCGTATCGGATCGCCAACTGTTGGGGGCTCTCATGGCGAAGAAATTCGCGCAGACTGTCACTGTCAACTACCCCGGCCATTTGGAAGTGGTTGAGAAGGTTGGGGTCTCGCAACAGTGATTGCGCAGCATTGCCAATAACATTCAATGTGGTGTCATGCCCAGCAAAAAGCATCAGGATGCAGTTCGATAAGATTTCTTCCTCACTTAGTGTGGACTCCTGATCATCTGCAAACACCAACCCAGAGACGATGTCGGTCTTTGGCTGCATCAGACGCTTTGCTATCAGGTCTCGGAAATAGTCTGTAGCAACCTCCACCTGATGGCTTGCGTCTTCCAGGTCCTGGTCGTCAGGTCCGAATTCGAGCGCCGCATAAAGCGCATAGGACCATTCGGTCAGCATAGCATGATCACTTTCAGGCACCCCAATCAACGCAGAGATCACCCGCATTGGTATTTCATAGGCAAAATCGCCTATGAGATCGAAGCTGTCCTTCTGGGAAAGCTCCTTCAATTTTCTGATGGCAACTGTTTTGGAGCGGTCCGCAATTTCACCCAGAGGCAAGGACACTAAGATCCGTGAAAGTGCCTTTTTAATTCGTGTGTGCTTTGGCGGATCTAAAAACAGCGGCCAATTTTCGATTGTCCGCTTAAGCGCAGAATCGCCACAGGAAGGTGCGTGCGCTGTCAAGGGCGTTTCTTCCTGTGGCGGGCAGTGGCCGAGGGCCGGGTTCACTAGTGCCTTGTTAATATCACTATATCGCGTGAGCAACCAAAAACCCCGTGTTGTTGTCATCCCTCCAGCTAGTAACAAGTGCCAGCCACTTGTTGGCTCAACCCAGGCCACAGGAGATTTTTTTCTCAATTTTGCATAGAAGGGGTAGGGACTTTCCCATACGTCAGGGGACATGGGATCAAAGGCAACTTTAGCGGGTGAGATCTGTGTTTCCAACTCTCATCTCCTTTAACAGTCTCAGTGCTGTGGCCGTTCAATGACACAAGGTCGGTATTGAGAATACTAGAAATTGCAGATCAGGTTTGAATGGATTTGAGCGAAACCAGCAGCTTTTGACAAAGACACAAAACAACCAGCCAAAGCTAGCACATTAATATTCATTTGCACGCACTTTTAGGTTGCGTTCTGTCATCCTTAAGATATTGTATACGCGACGTTACCTTATTGATTTACGTATGGGAATGAACGACTGTCGCTTGTCCAGTGTTTGTCAGGCGATCATGGACAGGTTTTTCATTGATTGCCTCAAAAAATGTTTGGTGTTCTTGGAGTGCATATGACGGAAGAACTAACCGCCGAAGTCATAGTGAAGTTAGATGGCAAAGACCACTTGAAGTTGACCACACAATTTGACAGCGATGAGCTTCCAAAACCTTTATCTGCCTCTCACCCTTCCCTAACAGGATTACGCGACAAGTTCACGAAAAGTGGGTTCTCCGTTGGCCCGATTGGCCCATACTCAGTCACTATAACCGGCCCCTTATCAACGTATAAGGCAGTTTTTGATGCCCGTTTTGAAGAGAAAGAGACTAGTGCAGGCCGCATATGGTTTCAAAGCGATGATCCATCGCTTCATTGCCTGGACAATCCGCAATGGCCTGAAATCGGAGGCCTCGTCATTGTTGCCACTGGAGATGCGGACATCTGCAAAGTGAATGCGACCGGCCTTTCTGTTGGACCGAAGCCGAAAGTTCCCTACTACTATTTGAATGCACCGGGAGACCTTGTGCAGCATCTGAACGCCTCGCAAGTGCATGCTGAGGGATTGGATGGCCGCGATGTGGATCTTATTGTCGTGGACACTGGATGGTGGGCGCATCCCTGGTTTACGGTTCGCGGCATCATGCCAGAGGTTATTTTAGCGCATGGAGCGAAAAATCCGGCCCTTGATGAAGTTGGACATGGCACCATGGTTTGCGCCAGCGTGCTCTCCCTCGCCCCCAAAGCAAACGTTAGGTTAGTCAAGCAGGCTGACGATACGGCCTTTCCTGCTTTTAAGCAGGCAATCGCTTTAAAGCCTCAAATCATCCAGAATACTTGGGGCAGAATTGTAGAAAAACGGCCAATCTATGCATCTGAGAAACTGGTGGCTTGTACTGTTCGGCAAGCTGTTGAACAGGGTATCATTGTGGTTTTTGCAGGCGGAAATGGCAAAAAATTGTTTCCTCAACAGATGCCGGAAGTGATAGCCATCGGCGGGGCCTACGTTGCGCAAAGCGGCGCGCTCTCCGCTGCCAGTTATGCCAGCGGTTATGAAAGCGCGCTGTTTCCCAACCGGATTGTTCCTGATTTCTGTGGTCTGGTTGGGCTTCGTCCAGACGGTATCTACATCATGATGCCTACAATGCCCGGTTCGATCATAGATCGTTCTTTCGCCGAGAAGCCGTATCCATACGGGGACGGTACCGATAAGCCGGCTGACGGCTGGGTTGTTATCAGTGGGACTTCATCGGGTTCAGGTCAGGTTTCTGGCCTAGCGGCTATCCTGAAGCAAATCAGGGGCGATCTGAAACAGGCACAGATGCGCAACATTCTGGCACAAACGGCGCAACCCATTTTGTCTGGTGTTTCCTCGGAGGGGAATCCTGCTGGCTTACCAACCCCTAACCTGGCAACCGGTTATGGAATTGTAGATTCTCGCCGGGCCATCGCTGCGGTGAAGGAATTAACCTGAGTATAACGCGGGAGGAAAGTAACAGATGGATGTAGAAGAGCTAATTCTCCATAGTGACACCCAATCTCGAGAGCCTGTGGACCGCAGAGAGGTCGAAGAGTCAATTCGCAAACTGCTGGTGTGGGTGGGAGAAGATCCAACCCGTGAAGGCTTACGCGATACCCCGCGACGCGTGGCTGACGCTTTTCTGGATTATTGCGAGGGCTATCGGGTTGACCCTAGATCTCTATTGGAGCGCACCTTTGAAGAGGTGAATGGCTACCATGATATTGTGGTTTTGCAGGACATTCGCTTCGAATCCATGTGCGAACATCATCTGGCCCCTGTCATCGGAAAGGCCCATGTAGCATATCTGCCCAAGTCCCGTGTTGTTGGGATTAGCAAGCTTGCGCGGGTGGTTGAGTGTTTTGCAAGACGATTGCAGATTCAGGAGCGTATGACATGCGACATCGCGGAAACGATCTATGAGGTTCTGGATGCGCGCGGTGCGGCATGCATCATAGAAGCCTCTCACTTTTGTATGAAATGTCGTGGTGTACGCAAAGAGAGCTCAATGACAACGCAGCATTTGCTTGGTGCTTTTGTGACTGATCGCAATGTACGCGGCGACTTTCACCGCATCGTTTTGAGCTGATGTGACACACTTTCATCATGGAGAAAGTCAATGATATCACGATACAGCCGAGAGGATATGGCACGCCTATGGTCGCGCGGGCATACGTATACGTTATGGCTACGCGTAGAGTTGCTGGCTCTGGAAGGGATGGAACGGTCAGGCATCGCACCCGCTGGCCTAGCCTGTGAAATTGCCAGGAAAGCCCGCATTGATATTGCACGGGTGGACGCCCTTGAAGCTACGCTGAACCATGAAGTTATCTCTTTCCTCACCTCAGTCTCAGAACAGGTCGGGCCACCTGCACGTCACCTTCACTATGGC
Source organism: uncultured Pseudovibrio sp. (assembly GCA_947502585.1). Taxonomy (GTDB): domain Bacteria; phylum Pseudomonadota; class Alphaproteobacteria; order Rhizobiales; family Stappiaceae; genus Pseudovibrio. The sequence goes on along the minus strand of CANNAV010000077.1, from coordinate 12,115 downwards.
ATGACGTCATCTGATATGCTTGACACGGCCTTGGCGCTGCAGATTACCGAAGCTCTGGACCAGCTTGACCAGGGACTGATAGGATTGCAGGACACAATACAGGGGAGGGCATGGGAGCATAAGCATACCCCTTGTCTGGCGAGAACTCATGGGCGTGGAGCAGAGCCGACAACATTCGGTGTCAAATTATCTGGGTATCATGCGGAATTCACGCGCTGCCGTCGTAGAATGCAACAGGCCCGAAGCGAGATTGCCTTTTGCAAACTGTCGGGGACGGTGGGGATCTATTCAGCTCTGCCGCCGGAAGTTGAAGCTTATGTCGCCGAGCGCCTGGGATTTTCAGTAGAACCTGCGCCGACCCAGGCCATTCCGCGAGACCGTCATGCGGCTGTGGCAACAGCATTGTCGCTTCTTGCCGGGGCAATTGAACGGTTTTCCGTAGACATCCGGCATATGCAGCGTCAAGAGGTAGGTGAAGTATCCGAGTTCTTTGACGCTGCGCACAAGGGCTCTTCGGCCATGCCTCATAAGCGAAATCCGATTTACAGCGAAAACCTTACTGGGCTGGCCCGATTAATCCGGGGCGCCTCTCTCCCGATGCTCGAGAGCATCGCCCTTTGGGAATCGCGGGATATGTCACACTCCTCCGTTGAGAGAGTGTCTTTGCCGGATGCATTTATTCTGGCAGATTTTGCGATTGACCGTCTTCAAAAGGTTGTAGCAGGGCTTATTGTTTATCCCGATGCTATGAACCGAAATTTGCAGGCAATGAACAGCAGCTTTATGTCCCAGAAGGTGTTGCTAGCGTTGATAAGGGCCGGACAGACCCGCGAGGCAGCCTATGAACTTGTGCAGACAGCGGCCATCTTTGCTGCCGAAAACGGCATTGAATTGAAGGAAGCATTTGCGCGAAATAGCGATATTCTTAAGCGAATTCCAGCTGCCGAGCTGGATGACGCCGCCGACGTTAAATCCTATCTGCACCATATCGATCTGATAATGCATCGAACTCTGGGTGTCGTGGGAGAATCGGTCACGGCCTAGGCGTCAGGGCAGGTTGATGATCTTGTGGGTCTGCAGGCACAGGCAATAGCCATACTTCATCGCAACATTGGCGCATAAGGCAGCGTTTTTGCTGTTTTCCTCTGAGTCCTGTTCATCCCGTGGCATAACATATATGGGTATGTCTTGCCCTTGATGTTCCGAGCTCCATCGAAACAGGCGCGTTTCTTGACCTGGAATTTGGGTAGAGCGGATCGGTAAACCGTCATCTGATGCGATGTCGCCCACATTCAAAACATATTTAAGCGCGCTAATCCGTGGGATCAGGTTTTTGTTCAGATTTCGCGTCTTGGGGCTACACACGATACTCAATTCAGGTGTTTCAGGAAGATCAACCCACAAAGTTCCGGCTGTTTCAATCTGAACTTTCATCCCCCGTCTCAGCAGTTCCTGAACCAAGGGAGCTATATTTTGTCGAAAGGGTTCGCCCCCCGTTAGCACGATAAGATCACAAACCGGTGGACGGACAGACTCAATCTTACCGAGCAGTTCACCTAAGCTAGGCGTCCAGCTTGAACTTTCGAAATCCGTATCGCACCAGTAGCATTTGAGATTACATCCGGAGAGCCGAACAAACACGCTTGGAATACCCGAGAATGGACCTTCCCCTTGTATGGTATAAAAAACTTCTTGTACCCAGAGAGTCTGACCATCGTTGAGCGCCTGGGCCCGAACTACATTTTCGCCTTTCACGTCCAAAGCTCCATTTTCCAGGTCAAACTTTAATTTCTGGCGGTGTTTCCAGGCCGTCGGGGGGAAGGAAGCTGACCTCTAGCCTCACCCGCCCATCATCCATCCTACTTGCAAGTTCAGTCCTTGGAACCTGTCGTAACGCATGAATGATTGTAGTTCGCAACTCCTCAACACGGCTAAGGTGGGTGTGAGGAGAGTATCTCAACTCCAGGGCAATCCGAATGTGGCAGGTGCTGCCGTCATCTGTGTGTTTAAGAGACATCATTGGCAGTGAACCAACGCTTCGGTCTCGTGCGGATCTTACATTCGAGAACCAGTCAAAAACCCGAATATCGGGAATTTCGCTCAGGATATCGTGGAGTTTAGCCGAGAATATCAACCACTCGCATTGACCCGAGTCTTTCAGACTGATGCAGTTCTTTACGCGCCCGAGATAATCAAAGGAAAGGGTGTTGCTGGTGTGATTTTCGACGCGTGCGACAAGATCGCTCGTCTCATATCTTATAAGCGGCTGCATGATGACGAAGGGGTAGAGGTTTGTCAGTACGAGACGACCAATTTCGGCTGTTTCATCATCGTAATCTGGACCGATGACCTCCGGGAAAATATGCGGGTCGAAAACGAAGGTTTCGCTGCCGCGAATACGGGAGGCTCCAGCGATCGTTTCCGTCAAGCTGAAACGATCCTGGATAATCGGCCCCCAAGCCTCTTCAAGAAAGCGCCGCCATCTCGTACTCAAATAACCGCCGGTGACATTCACAGCGCGCAGGCTAAGCGACTTTGGGTCTTTTCCTTGTTCCAGCATGAAATTTGTCAGGAAAAGTATGTGATGTCCAAGCCCCGACAAAGTACTGATACGGCGTTCATAACCTGCCAGATTGTGCGTCCTTTCCAGAACACTCAGCGCGTCCCTGATTAAAGTGTCATCAGTCACGCCACCAACAAGTGAAAGGCCGGGGCTTGGCAACGGCGTCGGTGAACCATGATATACATTGGGCAGACTGAAAGAGAGCGGTTTCTTGGCTCCGGGACGAATTGCGTTGGCAATCATGCACCCGAAGTAGTTTTGCAAAAATTCCGTCTCTTCAAAGGATTTGTAAATCTGTACAGGCGAGCCTGTGGTGCCAGATGTGTGACAGATGCCGCGCAGGCGCACGTTTTCGGCCAGAAGTTCGTTGCTATCACCATCGAACATTTTGCGATTGAGGATGGGAAAATGGCAGATATCTGGTGCCACCCCTGGTTCCACGTCCGCCCAGGTCTTATAGCTTGTGTCGTTGCGGTAGTACGGAACATGCTCCACGGCTGCTTGTAGAGTACGGCGTAGAAGGAAGCGGTGAGCTTCGTTCAAAACGATTCGGCTCAGCTCTGGAGGCGACAGACTAAGCCCAATCACCCGGCACAGTTCCTGCGGGTCGACTGTGTCAACGGCATCCAGCCGTGCCCGAAGGTCGCTCGCAAACGCCTTGGGGGATGTTTTTACGGCTAAATCTGAAGTGAAGTCGTTCACGATGAAAAATTCTCTAATGTATAAAAAAAGCAAAAGGCATCGATATTAAGTCAGCCCGATAATTTAACTATCAGGCCAACTCTTTTGTCCAATTACCCAATTAAAATCCACGCATCCCGCGCGCGGCGCCGGCTTCCATGTTAGCTTCTGCACTTGCTTCCAGAGTAGCTTCGCTAGCTGCTTCCTGAGCCACTTCGCTTTGTAGTTGGCTGGAGAGTGATGCCAATGCATCCTTTGAGATTTTGACATCGGCCTCGGCCAAAGACTTCTCCACGAATTCACTAATGCCTTCCATCTGAAATCTCCTTTGTTGGGTCTGCAGCACGGCAACTTATCGGGGTCGCACTCAGACGCGCACAAGGTAGTACAAAGTGACATTAGGCGCAAGAAAATTTAGGTTATAGTTATTGTTGAGTTTGATAATATATAGTAATAAATAGAATACCCTTAATTATCGTCAGTGATAAATCTGTGTTTATAATTAATATTAGTGCGTATAATTCCTATTAATATTTGTTTTTTATTATAAATTGGAGTTTATAATCAATTTAAGGAAACTTATGTAGATACATTCCTATTGTACATGCGTAGTCATAGTGTAATACTCCTCCTGATTGCTAGTAGGTTTTCATTGCAGTTAAGGGTGATCAATGAGTAGGCGCCACTTCATTTCTCGTGATATCGGTATAGATTCAGCGCATCGCATTCCCGACCATCAGTCAAAATGCCGAAACCTCCACGGGCATCGTTATCGCATTCTGGCCACGTGCTCCGGACCGCTCGCCGATGAAGGAAGTCAGAACGGAATGGTTTTGGACTTCAGCTTTCTCAAGCAGGAAATGATGGAAGTCATCGATGCTTCCTGCGACCATGGCATGATGATTTGGATTCATGATCCATGGCTTAGAGATTTCCTGGTTCCAACCACCAAGGAGGAGCCGGACCCACTCAGCGACTCCGAGATCATGAACACACTCTCCGACGAAGGCCAAGTGTTGGTTGAAGGGCGTTATGGCAAAACACTGATCCTTTCCGTGGTCCCAACTGCCGAAAATCTGGCCCGCCACTGGCATACGAAGCTCGCGCCTAGGGTGCACGAACGCTCAGGAGGGTGCGCCATTTTGCACCGGGTTGATGTCTGGGAAACGCCAAATTGTATGGCCAGCTATGAGCCGGCTTGACGTTGGGAGGGCCTTTTTACCATGGAAAATGCCAAAGTTACTGCGCATGCTGTGGGAGATGTCGATGGCGCGGCAGATACCGCTCCATGTATGGTCGCACCGGCAACGGGACCCAATGCACAGCTCGTTGCTGCAAAACTCAATACCTTCGAAGCGCCCTACATCAACACCGCCACTGGATCCGTTCCAATTGTGTGGGAACGCGCGAAAGGGGCGATTATTACCGATATTGAAGGAAATCGGTACATCGATCTGGCGGCCTCTTTCGGTGCAGCAGCGATCGGCCACTGCCACGACAAGGTGGTCGCAGCGCTGCACAAACAGGTTGAGCAATTGCTTGTGGCACTGGGGGACTTGCACCCCCATCCGCTGCGGCCAAAACTAGCTGAGCGTCTCTCCCGTTTCGTACCCATTGATGACGCGATGGTTTACTTCGCCATGACCGGGGCAGAGGCAATCGAGATCGCCGTTAAGACCGCCATACTCGCGACGGGCAGAAGTGATATTCTGGTATTTGATCCGGCCTATCATGGCTGCACACTGGGCGCCCTTTCGGCCAGTTCAAGGCAAAGTTTTCGCGAGCCGTTCCAACAACATTTAAGCCGCGCCATGCACAGGTTGCCATATGGATGTGCGGATAACCTGCTCGCAGATACCCTCGCCAGCAAACCCTTTGCCGCTGTGTTGGTTGAGCCAATCGTGGGCCGCGAAGGTGTTTTGTTTCCCCCGCAGGGCTGGTTGCGAACATTGGAGCAGCTCTGCGCAGCCACTGGCAGCTTATTTATCGCTGATGAAGTCCTAACAGGTTTTGGTCGCACCGGCTCATGGTTCGCATTCCAGAATGAAGGTGTGACACCAGACATCATTTGCTGCGGCAAAGCTTTGGGAGGGGGCGTTCCGATCGCTGCGGTTGTCGCACGATCTGAGATCATGAATGCCTGGAAAGATCCCGGCTCCTGCATTCATACGACCACCTTCCTTGCAAATCCTGTGGGATGTGCAGCAGCTTTAGCTGCATTAGAGGTCATGGAAGAGGAGGACTTGCCTGAACGCGCGAACCAGATTGGTAGAGTTCTGGAAGTCTTCTTCAAAGCTCTCAAAGATGAGAAAGAAGAAAAACTCAAAGCACACGGGGCAACCATATGCGATGTTAAAGGCCGTGGCGCATTGTGGCGGGTTCAGACAGACCCGCCTTTTCTTGGCAAAAAATGGGCTAGGATTGCCTTGTCGAAAGGCGTTCTGGTCCTGGCCAGCAGCGGCATGCTCCGGATCAGTCCACCACTTTTGATATCTGACAGAATTCTGGAGCACGCGACCGAAATACTTAGTGCTTCATTGGATGAAGCCATTGAGGGACTTGAGAAGGTGGAGGCTCAGGAGTGTTGATGATGGCGGGGGGACACCTGGAGTGAACCAGCAAGCGAGTCCTGCCTTCGATGCTATTGGCTTCGATGCCGACGATACACTGTGGCATGACATATCAAACTATATGCAGGCCAAAACGGCCTATCTGGAGTTTTTGGCCAAATATTCCAGCGCTGAGGAGATTGACAGTGAGCTGGACAGAACTGAAGCGCGAAATCTTAAATGCTTTGGCTACGGCGTAAAAGGTTTCACCCTTTCAATGATTGAAACCGCCATCACCATGACAAGGGAACAGATAACTGCTGCTGAAATCAATCAGATTATCAGTATGGGCAAAGACTGGTTGCACTCGCCGGTAACGCCATTACCCGGCGTGGAACCCACAATTTCCGCGCTGTCCGCGCGCTACAGGCTGGTAGTGATTACCAAAGGTGATTTGTTCGATCAGGAATCCAAGTTGGCACGTTCCGGACTAGGTGACTTTTTTGATGATCTGCACGTTGTCTCTGAAAAAACGCCGGAAACATATACCCGGGTTCTTGGATCTTTGGGGGTCGAGGCTCGCCGTTTCCTGATGGTCGGAAACTCACTCAGATCCGATATCCTTCCTGTGCTGGAGTTAGGCGGATGGGCAATACACGTACCTCACGAAATTACGTGGTCTATGGAAATGGTCTCCAAAGCGCAGCTTGAGAACATGCATCATGCTAGCGCGAAAACAATCTCCGATGTGCCGCATATCATCGAAGCTTTGATCCGCGACGGCGGTGCATCAACACGCAATTCCAAGGAAGAGCTATAACATCAAGTCATTGAAATAAGAAATACATAACCGAAACTAGAAGTCTTTTTAGTGCCAGGTGGGGATCGCAATACGCACAATATCTGCGCCTGCCATAATGGGGGAAGGGTGAACATGGGCTGTACAGTGGTGGTTGGTGGCCAGTGGGGCGACGAAGCCAAGGGCAAGTTTGCAAGCTATCTGGCCATCGCTGATGACTATGATGTCGTCACGCGCGCCGGTGATGGTCCCGGTGCGGGCCACACGGTCGTGTGGCGTGGGAAAGAGTGCAAAATGCGCCAAATTCCAAGCGGTTTTATCCATGACCGTTCCCGGCTGATGATGGGGGCCGGAACCCTTATTGGCGTTGAGACAATCTTGGGAGAAATCGAAACCTATGACCTGCATGATCGGGTTATTATTGATTTCCGGGCGTCAATTGTAGGGCCCGAGCACATTCAGGATGAGCACAAGAACAATCATCTCACCAACAAGATTCAAACCACGGGCAGCGGTCATGGGCCTTGTATGGCTGCCCGAGCCATGCGCACAGGCCCCCTAGCGGGCGAAATTGAGGCGTTGCAGCCTTATATCGCCGACGTCGCCAAGGAGGTTAACGAGACGCTGGATCATGGTGGCTCAGTGCTGATCGAAGGCACGGGCGGATATCTGTTGTCCGTGCTTTACGGAACATATCCATACGTTGTTGGCAAAGATCTGACCGCCAGCACCTGCGCGGCAGATGTGGGGGTCGGGCCAAGGCGCGTTGATGATGTGGTCTTGGCGCTGAAGGCTTTTCCAACACGGGTGGGCCCTGGTAACTTTCCCAGTGAACTTTCCGAAGAAGAGGCCGAGCGCAGAGGTTTTGTCGAATTTGCTACCGTCACGCAAAGGCGCCGACGCGTGGGGGCTTTTGATTTTGAGCTTGCCCACGAGGCAGTACGCGTCAATCACCCCAGTTACCTGGCAATCAGTTTCCTGGACAGAATTGACCCTGAGTGCCGGTCGAAGAAACTGCAAGAATTCAACTCAACAGCGCGTGCATTCATTGATCGGCTCGAAAGTGAACTGAATGTGCCGGTGGGACTGATCGGAACCGGTCCCGATACAGACGACGTGGTGGACTTGAGGGGAAGACCATGACGAGGGCAAGCATGAAGGTGGAGCGCCCGGAGATTGATCTTTGGAAGCGCGAAAAATACTTGATACTGACTTGGGATGCAGTCGGCAAATGCCTTGACTCCCTGAAATCGCAAATCGACACCAAAGGAATTACGCCTACGGAAATTGTCGCCATATCCCGTGGCGGAATGATCTTGGGAACCTATCTGGGCAACCGCTACGGCGTTAGGGACGTTCAAATCCTGAGTATTATCCGCAACTCGTCTGATCAGAAGCGAAGCGAACGGGGAGAGCCGGTCCTGCGCTGGATGATGCCGGAGGGGAGCCTCAAAGGACAGACTGTCTTGCTGGCCGATGATATAGCCGGTGATGGCGGTACGCTCGAATTTGCACTCGATCTCTTGAAGCAACGCGGCGCTGAGCGTGTCTTTACCGTGGTGGTTGTTAAAAATGCAAACACGCGGTTTGAGCCAGATTTTCACGCTGTCGAGGTCGACGAGTGGACCATTTTTCCGTGGGAACCGCCGCTCACGGAGCTCACTGAAGATGCAGAACTCATTGATGTATAGCGGCCATGAAAGCTCGGTTGCTACAGCACTTTGCCAACAGGAAGGGAGAGCCAAGGATGATTACACCAAGCTCCGACACAGCCCTCGGGTTGACATTTCAGGACGTGCTTTTAGTGCCCAGGCGGTCAGCGGCGCGTACTAGAAAAATGGTAGATTTTTCAAGCAGGCTTTCACGAAATATCCCCCTGCGGGTTCCAATAGTATCGTCGAATGTTGACTTCTGTACCTACGCAGAGATGGCCATCGCCATGGCCCTGTTCGGCGGCATAGGCATCCTGCATCGTGTCAACACCGTGGCAGAGCAAATTGCCGCAGTGTACGCTACAAAAAACCATTCCTTTAATAAGGATCAGCACCCGAATGCAACGCTTGATCGGCGTGGCCGCTTACGGGTCGGCGCGGCAATCGGTATCATCGGCGATTACAAGGAACGGGCAAAAGCGCTCGTGGAAGCGGAAACGGACGTGCTCGTTGTCGATGTGGCTCATGGCCATTCGGAAGGCGTCATCGAAACTGTGGCTGAACTGAAGGCCCACTATCCACATGTCGATGTGATTGCCGGAAATGTGGCGACAGCACAGGGCACGCTGGATCTCATAGCTGCGGGGGCCGATGCAGTCAAAGTAGGCATCGGTCCAGGTGGCGTTTGCACAACCCGTCTGGTTGCCGGAGCAGGTGTTCCCCAGGTCTCTGCAATTATCAATTGTGCAGCCGCAGCGAGGGACCACAATGTGCCCATTATAGCTGATGGCGGTATCCGGCAGATTGGCGACGTATCGAAGGCGCTGGCCTGCGGCGCCTCCACCGTTATGTTGGGAAGCGCTCTTGCTGGCAGTGAAGAGAGCTGTGCCATTCTGGTCGAGAAAGGTGGTAAGAAATTCAAGATCACAACGGGCGAAGCATCCCTTGGGATGAAGATCATGCTCAAAAAACGTTGCAACCAGAGTGTATCTCAGGATGAGATCGACGAATACGTAGCGGAAGGCACCGAAGCTACATATCCTTATACAGGGCCAGTCAAAAAAACTCTTCTCCAATTTGTGGGCGGCTTGCGTTCCGGAATGAGTTACTCCGGTGCACTTACCATTGAGGAACTTTGGAAAAACGCAGAACTCTGCCGGGTTACGCCTCTGGGGCTGCGCGAAAACGAACCCCATGCCGCGCATGGAATCCCGGTTCCACAATTAACACCCGATTACCGCAACCCGTCGAAGGAACTCGCTGATGCAGTACAAGGAAACTTCGGAAACACGCGATAAACTGCGTACCCGCGTCCTTGCCATGATCGACGCATGCGCTGCGGGCAATGAGAACCTGGATGAACTGGAAACGCTATTTCTGGATGTAGCACGGTGGCAGGCCGCACACGTGGCCCCTTATCGCAGGCTGCTTGTTGCGCGGGGCATTGAAGCTGAGCTTGTCGTAAATAGTCGCGATTTGCCAGCGGTCCCCACAGACGTCTTCCGTTGTACGCGCGTGTCAGCCCATACATCTGACCAGGACATCCAGCTGTTTCAAACCAGCGGAACAACTTCCGGCGCACGTGGTCAGGTCCATTTGCGTGACTTGTCGCTCTATCACAAGGCGGCGCATGCCATTGCAGGTCCTAGTCTCTTCCCCGATCAACCAGATAAAATGAGGCTGCTGAGTCTGATCCCTACCATTAGCGAGCAGCCGACCAGTTCGCTGTCCCACATGGTCCATTGCTTTTTTGAGTGGTTCGGCTCTCCAGACAGCTGTTATATCTGGCGGAATGGTTCCGTCGATGCTGAACTCCTAGCAAAGTGTTTGGACGAGGCCATGGCTGACGGAAAACCGGTTTGCCTTCTGGGGACCTCATTTGCTTTCGTCTTTGCTGATGATGCACTGGGGGATCGCCACTGGAATTTACCCGCCCACAGCCGGATTATGCAAACCGGCGGCTTTAAAGGCAGAACACGGGAATACACACCTGACCAAATGCGAAAAGTGCTTGCCGCCCGCTATGGCATTCCGGAGGAGTACATCATCGCGGAATACGGCATGAGCGAATTGTCCTCTCAATTTTACGAGACATCTCTGCGCGAAGCTGTTTCCGGTGGCAGCATCGGTCCAAGACGCTTTCAGGGTCCCCCTTGGGCTCGTGTCGTTTTGGTTGATCCGCTTGAACTCAGACCCATTGAGGATGATGGTCCCGGTCTCATACGTATTGAAGATCTGGCCAATCTGGATAGCGTATGGGCCATCCAGACATCAGACATGGGGCGAAAAATGGCGGATGGATTTGAAATCCTTGGTCGCGCTAAAGGCGCAGTACTACGGGGCTGCTCTTTGACCGTCGAAGAAGCGCTTGCCGGTGCAGCGGCACCCTCAGCTGCCGGAGAATGACGAAAGAGCAGTCATGATCAGAGCCTCTATGAGTTTGGATCGTCTGGATGAACCACAAGATACGCTGGTATCGCTATGCGCTGTTCGCAATAAGATCGTAGCAAAGCGCGAAGCTGTAATTGCCCTGGGAGCGGAAAGACGATGTCAGGCACTTCGCGATGCTGCCGATCTGCTTTTAAACGAACCTCATGAAGTTTCTCAGTTTCTCACCCATCACCTGTTCCCAAGTGTTGGGCTATCTCAGGAAATGACACGGCAGGTTTTTCGTGACGCGCTTTCCAGCTTGACGAATTGCGATCTTGAAGGGAGCCTCACACCTCAACTTGGTATACGGGCCGGATACCACATTTCTCGGCCTGAATGCTGTCATATTATTCTGGCCGGAAATGTTTTCACCGCCTGCCTGCAACCCTTCGCCATGGCATTGGGGGTAGGCATCCCCATCATCTGTAAACCGGCCTCAGAGCAATGGGCTTTCCCATGGCTGTTTCGCAGGGCCTTGCAGCACGTTGAACCGGATCTAGCTGAGGCATTGGGAATAGTCACCTTTTCTCGCAATGATGTTGAGATGATGGACGCATTTTTAGATAGCGCGATGCTTGCAGTTGTGTATGGCGGAGATGACACCATCAGGATGGTAAGGCGCAAGGCACCAGCCACCTGCCGATTGGTCGAACACGGCCACGGCATCAGCCTTGCATATCTTGACCAACATTCGTTGCATGATAGGACTTTGGCCAAGGAGTTGGCCCTAGACATTGCCGCCTATGACCAGCATGGATGTTTGTCACCTCAGGTGGTCTGGCTCGAGGCGGGCGCGCCTGCTGCACATAAGTACGAGTTCTTGACCTCGTTGCATGAGGAACTATCCCGGTTGGAAATGCTGTTACCCCGCGGACCGTTGGATGAAGGTGCCGCCGCCGCGCAAATGCAGTGGCGAGGCGTCGCCGTCTGCATTGCCCAGCTTTTCGAAGCATCTGCCCATGCCATAGCTTATTCGCCGAATGGAGACCTGGATAGTGGACCAGGATTTCGCAACATTTTAGTTTGCGATTGTGCTGGGCCTGAGGAATTCACCAGATTGATCGCTCCCTATGGGGCGCATTTAAAACAGGTTGGTCTGGCGTGCAGCCCACAAGTAGCCCGACAGATCTTGGAAACTCTCGCACCAAATCAATCGCCCCGCCTTTGCCCAGTGGGGCAGATGCAAAAACCACCCTTTACTGGGTATACCGAGGGGCTTCATCCTGCATCTAGCTTTGTAAAGTGGGTTCACATGCAGGATGGCTCTCCTGCCATTTTGTAGGAGGCTTAACCTTTGTATTATAAGATTGTTGATCAGCATGCAAAATTGACCCACCTGGTGGGTTAATTTGCATTTAAAAATGACCCGCCTTGTTTGTTATGATTTCGTGTCTTTCGGGCACGGAGAACCAGCCAGGTGTTAGTCATGGAAAGTGTTGCA